>JAVKSW010000349.1:0-3725 GCA_039583505.1 Bryobacteraceae bacterium
GCGCCAGCCTGGTTGAAACCGCCGCGCCTGCGCTTGCTGCGAAGCTGGCGGCCATCCCTTACTCCTCGGCGATCATTGCGACGCTCGTGTACCATCGCTCTGACGTACCGCATCCTTTGGACGGCTTCGGTTTTCTCGTGCCTCGGCGCGAGCGGCGAACCGTCGCCGCAGCCACTTGGATCGGCACTAAGTTTCCATTTAGAGTGCCAGGGTACCTGGCTGCGCTTAGGGCCTTCATCGTCGATCCCGAAGCCGCGCAGCTTATGAAAACGGCGCCAGACTCCATCGAGCAGCTTGTGAGAGAGGATTTTCGGCGCCTCATGCGCATTGAATCGCCTCCGCTCTCGAAATTAGTCCATTTCTGGCCTAATTCGATGCCGCAATATGTCTTGGGCCACGAAAAGAGACGTTTGAGGATTGCCGAACTACTAGGCCAGCTTAGCGGCGTGTGTCTAGTCGGGAACGCCTATGAAGGCGTCGGCATTCCCGATTGCGTGCGGCTGGCGAAGGAAACGGCGAAATCGATCCAGCCGTCGCACGAAGCCGCTCAACAGGCCTGCGGCGAATGATTCTTTGTGAAGAGATTTTCACGTACCGCTCCCGATTCAAAGAAAAATCTGCATGTTTAATCTTTCCTGCAAGCTACGTCTCATAGATGCGAGCGGTGTCCGCTGAACGAAGCGAAGAATGCCGTATCGAGGCGAAATAAGAAGAAGATTCGAAGGAGGATTGATGATGAGAGTTTTTGTGGGCGCGTTGGCTGCGGCGCTGCTTGCTGTTCCAGCGTTTGCGCAAAAGGACACCGCCGACCGTCTGACGGCCGCGACCGAAGATTTGACCGCAATGATGAATGCGTCGGACAAGGGAATCCCGCAAGATCTGCTCAACAAAGCGACTTGTGTTGTCGTGATACCGAACCTGAAGAAGGGCGGTTTCATCGTAGGCGCTGAATACGGGAAGGGTTTCTTCAGCTGTCGGAAGACGAGCGGCGTAGGCTGGAGCGCTCCCGGATCGATTCGCATCTCCGGCGGCAAGTTCGGATTACTCATCGGCGGAGCGGAAACCGACGTGGTCATGCTCGTGATGAATCAAACCGGTATGGAGCACATGTTGAGTGACAAGTTCCAAATGGGCGGTGAGGCATCCGCAGCCGCGGGACCCGTGGGCCGCGATGCTTCGGCGATGACCGATGCCGAGATGCACGCAGAGATTTTGACCTATTCCCGCTCGCGTGGAATCTTCGGCGGCTTGGACCTGAGCGGCGCGGCCGTTACCGAAGACCATGACAGCAACAAGGCGCTCTACGGCAGAGATATCAGCAACAAAGAAGTGGCAACCGGAAGTGTTCGCGTGCCGGCTGAAGCTAGACAGTTCGTTCACACTTTGGATAGGCTTTCGTCCCGCAAGTAGACATACCGAAAGCTGATCCACCGCACAGCCACCCGAACGGGTTTCCGTCCGGGTGGCTTTTCGTTTGTTCACGCGCAGGTCGAGCGACAATGGAGCTTTGAATGTGTTCAGATCTACCGCCCGAAACTATCCGTGCTGCGTGGCGCTCGTATGCACGTTAGCAGCCCAAACTCCTGCCGTGCTCCCAGTCTCGCCAACAAACGCGCCGCCCCAAGGCGCGGTGGCGCCTCCGGTCAGCCCCGATCGACAGGGCGACCCAGCCCGCGACCTGGTCCCTTTTCTTGAGCAGTTCGTGCACGTGCTTTCTACGGTAGAAGGCGAGGCTGCGGACCAGCAGCCGGTGGACAAGCTGATTTATGAAGGGGCCATACCCTCCATGCTGCGGCAGCTTGATCCGCACACCCAGTTCTTCGATCCTGCCCAGTTCCAGCAGTTGAGGCAAATGGAAGACTCGGAGCAGAAAGGCTTTGGCAGCATCGTCTCTGTTCTGCCGGGGCAGGTAATTTTCTTGCAGACCCTCCCGGGCACTCCCTCCAACAAGGCCGGCATCCAAGCCGGAGACGAATTGGTGGCCGTGAACAACATAGCCATACGATCGCTTGAGGCGGAACAAATCATTCAGTTGCTAATCGAGGCGCGCCAACAGAAAATCGTCGTGTGGATACGGCGCCAAGGAGACGCGAAGCTGCTGCAGTTCGCGCTAACGCCGGAGTTGGTCGATTCGCCCAGTGTGGATCGGGCATTCCTTCTGCGACCTGGATTGGGGTACATTCGAATCGCAAGTTGGGATCTCCAAACCGCGAAGCAGCTCCGGGACGCCATCGAGAAATTGGGAGCGGACCGGCTGCGCGGACTGGTCCTCGATCTGCGCAACAATCCCGGCGGCGTTGTGACCGCGGCGCTAGATGCTGCCTCTATGTTCTTGCAACCGGGCCAAAGGATCCTGACCGCGAAGGGGAGATCGACGCAGATGCAAACCGCCGATGTCCCGAAAAACGCCACAGCCTACAGCTTCAGGCTTGCTGTTGTGATTAACGGAAAAACAGCCAGCGCTTCGGAAATTCTCTCGGGCGCTTTGCAGGATCACGACCGCGCGGTGATTGTCGGTGAACCCAGCTATGGGAAAGGTCTCGTGCAAAGCGTCATGCCGCTGTCGGACGGAGCCGGACTCGCCATCACCACGGCTTTCTACTACACTCCGAGCGGGCGCTCCATTCAGCGGCCGCTGCGCAACTCCGCCCTGTCGGAAACCTTCAGCGGTAATTCCGGCGCCGAGCGTCCAACCTACAAAACCGATAACGGTCGCATCGTGACCGGAGGAGGCGGAATACAGCCCGATATTCGCGTTAGCCCTGAATTGCTCTCGCGGCTTGAGAGCGTATTAGACGCGAGCGGCACGGTCACTTCCTTCGCGACTCAATATCTGTCACGGCATTCGCCCCTCCCGAATTCCTTCGAAATCACGCCGGAATTACTGGATGAATTCAGAGTATTTCTCGCGACGCGCCAAATCGAGCCCAGCGTAAGCGAGTGGGCGCAGAACCGCTCCTGGATCAGCGGCCGTCTGAAAGAGGAGATCATCACGCAAGCGCGCGGTGTCGATAAGGGCGACGAAGTTGGCGCGCAACACGATCCCCAGATTCAAGCTGCTGTTAAGGCCATGGCCGACAACGCGCTCCTCGCCAGGGGCGACCACAAGTAGGCGCCCTCATTGCACCTCTAGGGCTGACACGGCGTTGAGCACCGCGATCGCGTTCGCTTATAACATCTAATGGAGTATGGCGCAGCTATCCGTAACGTCGCGTGAGCGGACGCAATCCGCATGGGCGCGCGTCAACGCCTTCGCGCGAGTAAACCGGCCGCAGTTCGTGGCTGTTTTACTTGCGGCCCTACTTGCCTGGACAGCCCTGAACTGGTTTCGAACAATCGAAACGGTGGTGCGCTATTACTCGCCTCTTCCCAGTTGGGACTATTGGCGAATACCGTTCGATGCGGTTCGGTATAAAACTGTCGGGTTGCGCTTCTTTTGGGATCAGCACAACGAGCACCGCATCGTGTTCCCGGAGATTATCTTTTTTCTCGATCTACTGCTTTGGCACGGCCGCATGCTTCTGCCTCTGGCTGTCAGCTTCTTGTGCTATCTGGGCACATGGCTCGTACTGGTGTGGACCGTTCTTTCCGACAAATATTTGTCTCGGACCGGACGAGCAATCGCGATCCTGCTCGCCGGGATCATCATCGGATGGAGCGGATCCGCCGTGGTGCTCGCCTCGGCATTTCTATTGCAGTGGACGCTGATGCAGCTCAGCGTGCTG
>JAVKSW010000350.1:0-3715 GCA_039583505.1 Bryobacteraceae bacterium
AGCCTACACTGCATCGAACCCGGCGCAGGCGGGCAGCGGCTATGGGCCGGGCCTCGGAAACGCCTTCGCCGATTTTCTGCTCGGCTTTCCCCAGACGGTCAGTAGCCCGTCCACCGTCCCTACCGACCATTACGATGTACGCGGAACCAACTGGAATTTCTATCTTCAGGACGATATCCGCGTGACGCCGCGCCTGACAATCAATCTCGGCTTGCGCTATGAGCTGCCGCCGGCCTTCCACTCCATCACGAACAGTGGCATCGCGCTGGACCGTTCCGCCGGAGGAGGCTATCTGTGGGCGAATCCGGCCTTCGCGCAGGCCGCCAGCCAGACGCCTGGCGCAGATCCGAATCTGGCCCGCTGCTGCGTGGATAACGAACTCATTCAGCCCGATCGCAAGGATTTTGCGCCCCGCTTTGGATTCGCCTGGCGGCCGTTCTCGACTGACCGATTCGTCATTCGCGGCGGCTATGGCATCTTCTACGACATCTATGCGCGTTACTACGAGCTGACCACTTACGACGACGACGCTCTTTATGCGGCCCCCTCGGTGTCCTACCAGCCGGGCAGCGGCTTTGAAAAGGCATCGCCTCTGGCCCTGAATAACCTCTGGCAGCCGTTTCCGAGTGGCACCACCAACTACAGTCTCTTCACTCTTCCTTTCTGGAATCTCGGCTTGCAGGTCAATTGGCCGGAAAACCGCCAGCCGCGCACCCAGCAGTGGTCGTTCGGCGGCCAGTATGCGCTTACACAAAGTCTCCTGCTGGATGTCAGCTATGTGGGGTCGCATGCCCAGCACGAGAATGGCTACTGGTATTTCAATGCCGGATACCAGCCGGCAGTCTCCGGCGACCCCTGCAACGTCTGGATTACGGTCGCGCAGGCACGGACGCAAGCGCCCAACTGTCTGAGTGACCCCAGTTTCCAGCCGGTCGCCTCGCGCGATCCGTATCCCAACTTGGACCCGCTGAGCTACGCCAACGCGAATATCTTCTGGTCCAGCTACAATTCCGGCCAGTTACGCCTCACCCAACGGTTCAATTCCGGTTTGCAGTATCAGGTGAACTATACCTATTCCAAAATGCTCGACGTGGTGTCGGAGATCGGCCTGCTATCTGGCGTGACCAGCTTCGTGCAGGATCCGCACAACCTGCGCGGCGATTATGGCCCGGCGTCGTTCGACCAGCCGCAGCGCGTGTCGGGTCTCGGCTCGTATGAAGTGCCTTTCGGCAAGGGAAAGAAATGGGACGTGTCTCACCTGAACTGGCTGCTCGGCGGTTGGGAAGTGAGCGGAACTTACACGCTAGCGAGCGGCATGCCGTATACGATATCCGCCTTTTCCGGCGGCACGGACCAGATCGGCCTCAACCGGCCCAACGACATTCGTCCCGACGTGGTGGGCAATCCCTTTGCGGGTCCCACCAGCATTTATCAGCAGTTCAACCCGTCCGCCTTCGTCGCGCCTCCCCAAGGACGATTCGGCAATCTGGGCCACAACACCATGCGCACGCCCTACTTTGGAGACACCGACATGGCTTTCGGCAAGAACATCCTCATTAAAGAGCGCAGCGAACTGAAATACAAACTCGAGATTTTCAATCTCGGCTCGACGTGGCACTCGACGCCTAACAAATTGTATCCGGACGCGACGCTCTCCGACAGTCCGGCGGGTTGCACCAGCGGCCCCTCCGGCAATTGCTCTTTCGGTTCGCTGGTGCCGCTCAATGGCGCGGGCCCGCTCAACCAGTGGTCGCCGCGGCGCATTCAGATGAGCCTCCTTTATCAGTTCTAACCAGAGTGGGGCAGACCATCGATGCGTGTGGTCTGCCAACCCGGGCCAGACGAGATGTTCTATCGCAGAAGATTACCTCATTGGATTCCAGAAGATTCAACCATTTTTCTCACGTGGCGTTTGGCCGGATCTACTCCTGTACCAGTTCCTGAAATCATCACGCCCGATTATGTTGCGTGTAAGCGGGAATCCTCGGTTGCGTTGGCGTGAGAATAAGGTAATGATCGCGGAAATCGACATCCTGTGGATCACCGCCGGACTGAGCTGCGATGGGGATACCATTGCCATGACTGGCGCTACGCAGCCCAGCATCGAAGAGATCCTGCTGGGTGGCGTGCCCTGGATTCCGAAGGTTCATCTTCACAACCCGGTACTTTCGTCGGAAGTGGGCGAAGAGTTCTTGAAAGTGTTCCATCGGGCGGCCGCAGGTCCACCGATTCCGTTCATTCTGGTGATTGAAGGCTCGATTCCGAATGAGAAGAACAAGGAGGAGGGCTACTGGACCGGATTCGGCACGGACGCGGAGAGCGGGCAACCGATCACGGTGTGTGAATGGATCGACCGGCTGGCGCCGAAGGCTTGGGCGGTGTTGGCGGCGGGCACGTGCGCGACCTACGGCGGCATCCATGCGATGGAGGGAAATCCGACGGGCTGCATGGGTCTTCCCGATTATCTCGGCTGGAAGTGGAGCTCGACGGCTGGTATTCCGATTGTGTGTGTGCCGGGATGTCCCGTTCAGCCGGACAATTTCATGGAAACGCTGCTTTACCTTCTGCATCAGGCGAGCGGTCGCGCGCCCATGATTCCTCTGGACGAGTCGCTGCGCCCTACCTGGCTTTTCAGGCAGACGGTGCATGAGGGCTGCGATCGCGGCGGTTATTACGAGCAGGGTGAATTCGCGGAAGCATACGGCGCAAGCGAGTGCATCGTGAAACTGGGGTGCTGGGGACCGGTGGTGCAATGCAACGTGCCCAAGCGCGGATGGATGGCAGGGATAGGCGGTTGTCCCAACGTGGGAGGGATCTGTATCGGCTGCACGATGCCCGGCTTCCCAGACAAGTTCATGCCCTTCATGAATGCGCCGCCCGGTTCGCTGCTGTCTTCGCACGCGATCAAGACCTACGGCCGGGCGATTCATGCTTTGCGACGGTTCACGATGGGGTCGATGAACAAAGAACCGAGTTGGCGAAGCGAACGGGAAGAGAATGGATGACGCCTCGAAAGCAATGGAGCTCCGCTCACTCGTTGCCGGAGAGCGCAGAGGCACTCGTGACCTGCTGAGCACGACGCGGCGAAGGCCCTGAAGCGGGCTTCGTCGCGGTATTTCGACAAAGAAAATCTGTGCGAGACTGGAATCTCAAAACAGATACTGCATGTCGACGTTTCGGGACTCATCGCCAGATCGAGTGCCGCCAGAAATCGTGTACCGCGAACTGGAGGCGATTCTTGCCAGCAAAAGTTTCGCGAATTCGGCGCGGCTGAGCCGGTTTTTGCGGTGCGTGGTGGAGCAAACGCTAGAAGGAAGCGCCGATAAACTGAAGGAATATCGGCTGGGCGTGGATGTATTTGGACGGGCCGCAAGCTACGACACGCGGACCGATCCGGTAGTTCGGGTAGAAGCTCGCCAACTGCGGTTTAAGTTGGCGGACTATTACGCCAACGCGGGCCGCGAAGATGAGATCCTCATCAGCCTTCCGAAGGGCGGGTATTCGGCCTCTTTTAGCTTCCGAAAGGCGGCAGCCGCGCCGGCGCTCCCGATCCATGAAGTGGAACCGGCGCGCACGCCCGCGCCGCCGCGCAGCCCTTCAAAAACAGTTTGGATCGGGTCCGTGGCGGCTGCCGCGATTATCGGGATCGCAATCGCTTTGGGGCCGAGGTATTTCGAAACGCGCGAGACGAATGCTCATCAGCCCACGCCAGAAG
>JAVKSW010000351.1:0-3706 GCA_039583505.1 Bryobacteraceae bacterium
GAGTTCCGGCATCGCGGAGCTTCGCTCTCTGGCGTACGACGTCCAGGGCGGCGAGCGAGGCTTCCTCCTCACCGGCGATGAACGCTACCTTGTGGCGCTCGACCAGGCTAACGCTTCCATCGATACGCAGATCGATTCGTGCCTGCGTTACGCCCGCGATGAGCCGCCCCAGGTGAGGACCCAGGTATTCGCCATCACGGCGCTCGTGAGGAAAAGGTTCGATCAGGCGAATCAGGTGATGAAACTACAGCGCACGCAAGGCTTCGCGCCGGCTGTGGAGCTGACCAAAACGAACGGTTCCGAGGACACGTTGGATAGGATGCGACGCCGTATCGCCGATCTCCAGGCCGGCCTGGATCGCCAGCAGTCGGCTTACCTGGACAACCAGAGAGGCCTCAACCGTTTACGCTTCATCGTCTTTGCCGTCGGAACCCTTGTACTCATCGGCGTCATGGTCTGGCTCTACAACGACATGCTGTCTTACCTTCACGCACGCGACGTCGCTCACGGTCAACTGGAATCGCTCAACGCCGATCTCGAAGCTCGAATTGCCGAGCGAACCAGCGACCTTACTCAAGCCAACGAGGAGTTGCAGCAATTCGCCTATGTTGCCAGCCATGATTTGCAGGAACCGCTGCGCACGATCACCAGCTTTACGCAGCTTCTGGAGGAGCGCTACAAAGGCCGCCTCGATGAAGATGCGGACGAATTCATGGGCTTCATCGTGAGCTCTTCGCGCAGAATGACCGATCTCATCAACGGTCTGCTGGCGCTGGTGCGGCTCCGCAAAGCGGGCCAACCGACGACACCGGTACCGTTCGACAAACTGCTCGAAGACGCCCAAATCAGCCTGCAGGCCTCTATTCGGGAGAGTGAGGCGGAAATAGAACATGGACCCCTTCCCGCCTTGGTCGTGGATAGAGTGCAGCTTTCGCAGGTCTTGCAAAACCTCATTTCAAACGCTATCAAGTACCGGAGCAAGGCCCCGCCTCGCATTCGCGTTGAAGCGAAGCGCGACGTTAGCAACTGGATCTTCTCCGTCTCAGATAACGGCCAAGGATTCAAGCAGCAGTTTGCCGAGCGCATTTTCGGGCTGTTCCAACGCTTGCACGGCCGCCAGGTGGAAGGCACCGGAATGGGACTGTCGATCGCCCGTAAAATCGTGGAGCGCCACGGTGGCAGGATCTGGGCCGAATCGAAGGAAGGAGTCGGCTCGACATTTCATTTCAGTTTGCCCGTGAGTCTCGAAGTTTCACGACAGCCGCGAAGCGACGAACTTGAGAAACCGGTTTCCCCGCCAGCGAAGGCCTTTGAGCGCGGCGTCTGAGACCGGTTCTTCAATGTGCCGCAAGCGCGCGGCCCGGCTTCATCTTCTTCATCACGAAAACCAGCGGCACCATAAGTGCGAACGCGACGCCTAACAACCAGAAACAATCGATATAGGAAAGAGTGTCGGCTTGCCGTTGCAGGATACGCATCAGAAGCGCGTACGCCCCGTTGCTGCTGCCGCCTTGCGGACCAATGACGCGGGATGCGGAATGAACCGCCTGGTTAAACCGCGGGTTTAGCGCTGTGGTCGACTCGATCAAACGCGATTGGTGAAACTGCGCCCGGCGGGAGAGGATGGTCGTCACCAGCGAAATACCGACGCTTCCGCCTACGTTTCTGGCGAGATTGATCAGCCCGGATGCTGCGTTGTTCTTGTTGCGGGGAACGAACGCATACGCCGCGGTGTTGATGGGAACGAACAGGAACGCGAGGCCGGCGGCTTGAAAGCACCGTGCAACGACGGCGTACTTGAAGTCCATGTAAATGTCGAAGTTCGTCATGTGGATCAGCGCCAGAGACGTAATCACCAGGCCGACGCCGATCAGCCAGCGTGCCTCCACTTTGCTGAGCAACAAACCCACAAACGGCAGCATGCCCATGACGAGCAATCCTCCCGGAGAGATCGCGAGTCCTGCTTCGGTCGCCGAATAGCCCATCACAAGTTGCAGGTATTGAGGGATCAACACCGTGCTGCCAAGCAGAATCACGCCGACCATGAACATGAGGAACGCCGAAACCCCGAAGTTCCGGTCTTTCAGCAGGCTCAGATCCACCACTGGATCTTTCTCCTTCAGTTCCCAATAGACGGCGAAGATCAGCGCCGCTACCGCGATGGCGGCGCACGTCTGCATGAAACCTGACGCGAACCAGTCGTCGCGCTCACCTTTATCGAGCAGGATCTGCAAAAAGCCCAGGCCGAGCGCGATGAAGATGATGCCCCAGTAATCGACCCGCAGTTTCGTCTTTTTCTTTTCGGCGCGCTCTTTTTCAAAATACGGCGGATCATCGACCATAAAGCTGGTCAGAAGCAGCGAGACGATGCCCACCGGGATGTTTATGAAAAAGATCCACCTCCAACTGAAGTTATCGGTAATCCACCCACCCAGCGTGGGGCCGATCGCCGGAGCCGTGACCACGGCGACACCGTAGATCGCGAAAGCCATTCCGCGCTGCGATGGAAGAAATGTGTCGGCGAGAATGGCTTGCTCGCTCGGCTGCAGCCCGCCGCCGCCGACGCCCTGCAGAATGCGGAAGAAGACCAGAAAACCTAGCGTGGGAGCGACGCCGCACAGGAACGAGCTCAGCGTAAACAGTGCCACGCATACCATGTAGAAATGCTTGCGGCCGATCAGAAGCGAGAACCATCCGCTCAGCGGCAGAATAATTGCGTTCGAGACCAGATAGGACGTCAGTACCCAAGTCGCTTCGTCTTCGCTCGCCGACATTCCGCCGGCAATGTGCGGAAGAGCTACGTTGGCGATGCTGGTATCCAGCACCTCCATGAAGCTGGCGAGCGTGACCACCAGCGCGATCACCCATGGATTGAATCTCGGGCGCCATTGCGGCTGCGCACCCGCATCCCCTGTCCGCGATCCAGTCCTGCCGTTTGCCATGCGCCTTAGTAGGCGTTATTGGCGCCGCTGTTCAACAGGACCGTGGGGGTGACCGACATTCCCGGCAGAAGCAGGTGATCGCGGTTTTCGCCAGGTTCCAAAACGATCTTCACGGGAACGCGCTGCACCACCTTCACGTAATTGCCGGTGGCGTTTTCCGGTGGTAACAAGCTGAACTTAGCGCCCGAAGCCGGCGAAACACTGTCGATGTGAGCTCGATACTTTCTGTTGCTTCCGTAGGTGTCTACTTCTATCTCGACCTTCTGTCCCACGCGCATTTTCTTGAGCTGCGTCTCTTTAAAATTGGCAGTCACCCACACGTCGTCGAGCGGAACCAGTGCCATTATTTGTTGTCCGGGTGAAACTTGCATTCCAGGTTCCGCGTTTTTACGGCTGACCACACCGTCGACGGGCGCCCGGATAATGGTGTACTGCACGTTCAGGTTCGCCTGTGCGAGATCGGCTTGGCGCTGCTGGACTGTAGCCTGCGACTGTTTAACGCGCGCCGCGCTAACCGCCTGTTGGCGTGCTCTCACTTGTTCACTCTGGCGTCTCTGCACCGTCGCCGTGGCCAGTCGTGCCTTGGCCTCGTCCAACTGGGCGCCGGCCTGGTCGACCGTATGCTGTGCCGCGTTGACGTCGGCTTTCGCCGATTCTACTTGTGCTGCGTTGGCGTCCGCCGCTGCAACGGCTGAATCGTAATCCTGTCTCGAGATTTCGTCCTTGTCTACGAGTTGTTTGAAACGCACCAGGTCCCTTTGCGC
>JAVKSW010000352.1:0-3704 GCA_039583505.1 Bryobacteraceae bacterium
GCAGCATGCCTTCGCAAAGAGCAGGCGTACCCGGTAGGCCATAGGAGGCCAGCGGCACCGCACCCAACTGAATAATAACCTCGGGCAAAAGCGCTTTGTCCAATGCTCGTCCCGCCGTTGCGAAGCCGGTCGCCACGGGCGGATGCGCGTGCACGACGGAGCGCACATCCGGCCGCAGCGAGTAGATAGTCATGTGCATCGCGATCTCGCTCGTGCGTTCTCGCTGGCCTTCCACTTTGTTGCCCGCCATGTCGCACACGATGATGTCGTCGGGTCCCACCATGCCCTTGCTAATAGCCGTCGGAGTGCACATCAGGCGACCGTCATCCAGCCGTATACTCAGGTTCCCGTCGTTTGCCGCGACCCAACCCTTCTCGTACACCAGGCGGCAGACGCGAACCATATCCTCCCGATGTTCCTGCTCGGTTTTGCGCATGTGGATTCAATCGATTTTATCAGGGGAATCAAGAGCATGGCGGCTACAATGAAGACCGTGGAAAAACGCCGCATGTGTCCGAACTGCCGGGCCTTCATTACTACCCGCGACCGCGTGTGCCCGTACTGCGGCGTTCAACTAGGTCCCCGCGCCATCGATATGCCCGGTAGTGAGCTGGCGGCTTCACTCGTTCCGCGAGCGAATCTGACCAGCATCATCGTCCTCATCGTCAATGCCACTTTCTTTTTAATCGAGCTCATCGTCAGCCGTCAGATGGCGAACGCTCCGCTCGGCAGTCTGAATTCGGCCGTCGCTTTGTATCTCGGAGCCGAGTATCCTCCGCTCATCCATGCCGGACAGTGGTGGCGATTGATTACCGCTGGGTTCCTTCATGGCGGTTTCTGGCACATCGCCATCAACTCCTGGTCGCTGTTCATTCTCGTCACCGAAGTCGAGCAGTTCTACGGCACCAGCCGCTTCATCGTGGTCTACGTCTTCTCTACCTTCACCGGCTTTTGGCTCGCCTATTTCTTCGGATCGGTTTCGCTCGGTGCATCCGCCGCCGCGTTCGGTCTGTTCGGCATCATGCTCGCGATGGGCGTGCGTCACCGCTCCGATCCGCTGGCCCAGGCCATCCGCGCTCATTACGGACAATGGCTCATCCTCGGTCTGGTCCTCAGTTTCATGCCCGGCGTCAGTCTCTCCGCGCACGTCGGTGGCTTGGTCGGCGGCTTCTTGATCGGTCTCGTCGGAGGATTGCCCGGCCTTCCCGGCACGCCGCGCGAACTCTTGTGGAAGGTATTAGCCGCTGTCGCGCTTCTGGTCACGCTATACGCCTTTTGGCAGGACTATCTTTCGTTCCAGTATTTCGCCGGCCACATGAGTAATACTTAAGCAAGCATCTGTTCCGAACACCGTAATCTGTAGAAGCTCTTGCCACAACTCCTCCTGCTTCGCGGGGCCAAGCAATTGTTGACATTGCGAGGGCCAAGTGGCGTCCGCCGGGGTGCAGCTCTCCACGATCTTGGAATTATTGAGGACGGTTCAGTCCTCATCCGTGATGGAATCATTGCCGCGGTCGGATCGACACGCCGGCTCGAAAATTTGAAAGAGGCGCGAACTGCTCTGGAAATTTCGGTAAACGGCAAAGTCCTGATGCCGGGGTTCGTTGACGCGAGCCTCGGCTTGTCGCTTGCCAGTCTTCCTCATACGAACAAGCGAAAAAAGGCTGGCGAATTCTACGACGAAAGTCTCGCGCTGATGCGGTCTTGCCTGCAGCACGGAACCTTGGCGGCTGACATAAAAGCCTCTGCTGGCGATCAGCATTTCCGTCGCGATATCTCGGTCCTGCGGAAGCTCGCCACCATCGGCAGTAACCCCGTTCGTATGGTGCGAACGTGGCGAATCAACCGGCCGTTTCCCAATGAGCCCTGCAACAGCGGCGATTTCCGGGAAACGTTTGACGCACTCACGCGTCGCAAACTCATTCACTTTATTGAAGTGACCCCGGACTCTGAAGCCGTCCTGGATGCGCCAGTGCTCGCCGCCATCGAACAGGCCAAAATCGGCATCAAGCTGCAGTGGTCCGGAGGTCCAGCCGGCGCTTTGGCGGACCTTCTGCATCGTCTTCATCCTCGCTGCGTCTGCTGTCTGTCTCACGTGGGTTCGGCCGAATTCGCTGCGCTCGCAACTGCACCCGTCATCGCGGTACTCGCCACCGGCAAAGATGTTTTCGAGGGGCCGGTTGCTTCTTCCGCCCGCCAGCTCGCTGACGCCGGGGGCGCCGTTGCGCTCTCCAGCGGATACGATTCCGCCTCGACTGCGAGTTTCAGCATGCAAATGTCCCTCGCTCTGGCTGTCGTCCGCCTGGGACTCACTCCCGAAGAAGCTTTCAGCGCCGCTACCATCAACTCCGCACATGCGGCGGGCTGCGCGCACTTGACGGGCAGTATCGAATCGGGCAAACAGGCAGACTTGCTCATCCTCAATGTGAGCGACTACCGCGAGGTTCCGCGCCAGTTTGGCATCAATCATGTCGAGATGGCGATTCGCCAGGGCAACATCGTCTTGAACAGGAGCCGTTGGAAAGCGGCCGCAAACTGAGGGCGTGCTTTGATTGAGTGCGTCCCGAATTTCTCCGAAGGCCGTGACCTAACCCGCATCGACGCGCTTGAGCATGCCATCTCTTCGGTCCCCGGCTCGCTTGTTCTCGATCGCACCAGCGATCCGGACCATCACCGCAGCGTCATCACATTCGCCGGGGAAAGCGAGGCAGTTCTCGAGAGTGCCGTCCGCGCTGTAGCGAAAGCGGCCGAACTGATTGACCTGAACTACCATCGCGGAGTCCATCCGCGCGTCGGAGCCCTCGACGTGCTCCCCTTTGTTCCCTTAGCCGGCGCGACGCTCGACGATTGCATCGACATCGCGCGACAAGCTGGCAATCGCATTTGGAACGAATTGGGTGTCCCGGTCTATTTCTATGAGGCCGCAGCGACGCGCCCGGATCGCATCAGGTTGGAAGACGTGCGCCGCGGGCAATTTGAAGGTCTGAGAGAAGCAGCTTTGGTCGACGAGCGAAAACGCCCGGACCTCGGCGGCCCTGCACTCCATCCTTCGGCCGGTGCCGTAATTGTGGGAGCAAGAAAGATCCTCATCGCCTACAACGTCAACCTCAAAACGACGGACCTCGAGATCGCTCAATCCATCGCCAAGCGGATTCGCGCCAGCAGCGGTGGTCTACCAGCGGTGAAGGCGCTCGGGCTGCCACTGCTGTCCCGAGATCTCGTCCAAGTGTCGATGAATCTGACCGATTTTGAGCAGACACCGGTACACGTCGCTTATTCGGAAGTGGCGCGGCTCGCCGCTGCTTACGGCGTTGAAGTGGAAGAAAGCGAGTTGATCGGACTCCTGCCGCGGAAAGCCATCGAGATGGCCCTTACGAATGTTCTGAAGCTGTCGAATTTCGACTCGCAGAGCATCATTGAGAATCGAATCGAAACACTTACGTCCCGCCCGAAAATATAGGAGAAAAAATCTGCTAGGATAGCAACCCTGTAGAATATGGGCCGAATTTCGCAAACAGTCTTCCTGCTCCTCTGCCTTGCGCTCGTAGCATCCGCTGCCGGCCCGGATAACGGAATGCAGGCGTACAAGGACGGCGATTACAAGACTGCCATCCCGTTGCTTCAAGCCGCGGCGAGAAATAATCAAGATCCGCTGGTTGCCGCTGCGTTGCTCTCTGCTCTCGTTTACGAAGGGCGCGTGGACG
>JAVKSW010000353.1:0-3700 GCA_039583505.1 Bryobacteraceae bacterium
GCGGCTCGCCTTGACATTCTACTAGAAGCTCCGTATCATTTACCTAGAATGTCTACCAAAGAACAGAAAGAGCGCGTCGAATTGCTGCAAGGTACCCTCGACCTGCTGATTCTCCGCACCCTGATGCCGGGACAGGCACACGGACACGCCATTGCCAAGGCGATCGAATTCCAGTCCGGCGAGGTGTTGCAGGTAGAACAGGGGTCGTTGTATCCCGCGCTGCACCGGCTTATCAGGCGGGGATGGATTTCGGTCGAAGAGGGCACTTCCGAAAACAATCGCCGGGCCAAGTTCTACGGGCTGACCGCGAAGGGCCGGCGGCAACTGGCGGTTGAGACCGGCAAATGGGACAAGCTGGCGGGAGCGATCGCGCGGATTCTCCGGCCGGCGGCGCAGGAGGGCGAATCATGAGGCGGCGCAAGTCTGTAGTCGAGGATCTCGAGGAGGACATTCGCGACCATATCGAGCGAGAGACTCAGGACAACATTGAGCGCGGGATGTCGCCGGAGCAAGCGCATTATGCGGCCTTGAGGAAGTTCGGCAACGTGACACTGGTGAAGGAAGAGACACGGCAGGTGTGGAGTGTCGTCTGGCTGGAGCGCTTACTGCAAGACATCCGCTTTGGCCTCCGCACGCTGCGCAAATCCCCCGCCTTTACGGCCATCGCGATCCTCACACTGGCGCTCGGCATCGGCGCAAACACTGCCATTTTTAGTGTTGTCTACGCTGTGCTTCTCAAGCCGCTGCCATATCCCAATCCGAATCAACTGGTAATCGTGTTTCAAGCAAAACCCCAGGAACGAATCGCGGCGACGGCCTGGGCATTTCCAAATTTCACCGAAGTCCGGCAACAGAATCAAAGTTTCAGCGATATCGGCGGAAATCAAAATCACGATCTGACGTTGACCGGTCGTGGCGAACCCTCACTGGTTCACACCGGTGTGGTGACGCCGGAGATTTTCTCGACTCTGGATGTGAAACCACTGGCAGGTCGCACGCTCCTTCCCGCTGACGGCAAGCAAGGCGCCGCGCCCGTAGTCATGCTGAGCGAGAATCTGTGGCGCAGTCAATTCGGCGCGGACCCAGGCGTAATCGGCGCCTCCATCAATCTCGACAAACGCCCCTTCGCTGTTGTCGGAATCATGCCCGCGAATTTTCGCATGCCTTTTCTCTCGCAGAACGCGGACCTCTGGATTCCTCTCGTCCAGGATCCTCTCTTCAGTACCTGGATGCCAAAACGCGGCAGCCATTGGCTGCGGGTGCTGGGACGCCTCAAGCCCAGGGTCTCCATCGAACAGGCACAAGCGGAAATGGATGCGCTGGCGGCGAGGCTCGCCAAGGAATTTCCGGCGGAGAACGCCGGCTGGACGGTGCACGTCGTTCCGCTGCAAGCAGGCATTGTCGGCAGTTTGAGATCCGCTCTGCTGGTATTGGTGGGAGCCGTTGGTCTCGTGCTGTTGATTGCTTGCGCGAATATCGCAAACCTGCTCCTCGCTCGCGCCGCATCGCGCGTCCGTGAACTGGCGGTTCGCATAGCTCTGGGTGCTGGTCGCGGCCGCATCATCCGCCAACTCCTCACCGAGACCGCGACGCTCGGGGTTATCGGGGGTGTCGCCGGGATCTGTTTCGCCTATTGGGGCGTGCGAACCCTCGGCTCACTTTTGCCTTCCAATTTCCCTCAAGCAAACACCATTCACGTGGATGCAGTCGTACTAAGCTTTGCGCTTCTGCTCTCGGTGGTCGCGAGCTTTGTTTTTGGTTTGGCGCCGGCATTTTTCGCCGCTGATTCAAATCTGCGCTCGGGCCTCAACGAAGGCGGCGGCCGTTCCGGCGAAGCCAACGCGCGGCGCCGCATGCGTAACTTTTTGGCCGTCGCGGAGATTGCGCTCGCAATGATTCTGCTCGTGGGGTCCGGCCTGTTGATTCGCAGCTTCATTTCACTCACTGCGGTAAATCCGGGCTTCAATCCCGCGCATCTTGTGAAAGCCGAAATCTCCCTGCCCAGATTTCAATATTCCAGGCCGCAGCAGTGGACCGCTTTCTCGAACGATTTGCTGACCCGCCTTCAGGCTCAGCCAGGTCTGCGGAATTCAGCCATTGCGATTCCCCTGCCGGTGGCAAACAACTCAGTGAATTTGCCTTTCGAGATCGTGGGAATTCCTCGCGCAAATGCAGGCGTTTCGCGCACTGCGGATTACGCGTCGATCAGCCCGGAATATTTTGGCGTGATGGGAATTCCCTTGATTCGCGGCCGCTACTTCAATCAGTACGATTCGCCCTCAGCGGCACCCGTAACGATCGTCAGCCAGGTGTTGGCGCGGCAATATTTTCCGAACCAGGATCCGCTCGGAAAGCGGCTTACTTTTGGATTTCCACTCACTGCCAACATGACACGAGAAATCGTGGGAGTGGTTGGAGACGTTCGCGATGTTGCGCTTAGCCGGGATCCCGGCCCGATGATGTACGTGCCATTCGATCAAGCGCCTTTCTGGGGCGCACTCATCGTCAGCAAGAGCGACCTGAGTCCATCGAGCATAGCCGCAACGATTCGCCAGCAAGTGCGCAAGGTTGATAAAGACCTGCCGGTGACCGATATTTCAGCGATGCCCGATATTCTCAACGCTTCGGTAGCACAGCCTAGATTTCGCACGCTGTTGATTGGACTGTTTGGTTTGCTGGCGCTCGTCCTCGCAGCCGCGGGAATTTTCGGCGTCATTTCTTATTCCGTCTCACGGCGCACTCACGAAATCGGAATTCGCGTCGCGCTCGGCGCCGCGCCATCCAATGTTCTGCGCCTCATTCTCGGCGAATCGGCAAAATTGGTCCTGTTCGGTCTAGCGGTTGGAATTCCAGCAGCGCTTGCCTTCTCCCGCTTTCTCGCCAGCCAACTCTTCCAGGTACGTCCGGCGGATCCGCTAACTTTCATCAGCGTGGCCGCGCTCCTCGCACTCGTAGCATTCGCTGCGTCGTACGTTCCGACGCGCCGCGCCATGCGCGCGGATCCCCTTGTGGCGCTGCGTCACGAATAGTTGGAATTAAAGTATCGGCAGCGGTTGAAAGTAATGTCGAGACCTGACTATCAAGCTGCTATGGATGCCGATGTATACTCGGCTCGGCTCGGCGTCATTCATGGATAGAGAAGATAAGAAGGAGGAGAGCAAGCTGCAGTGGACGAACCACAGATAGATCACATCATGCAGGTCGGCCTCGGATTCTGGGCTTCGAAAACACTGCTGAGCGCGATAGAGATAGAAGTGTTCACAGAACTGGCAAAGCACTCGGAAGATCTGGACGGACTGCAGGCTCGCTTAGCGCTGCATCCAAGATCGGCGCAAGACTTTCTGGACGCTTTGGTTGCGCTTGGTTTCCTCCGGCGAGTGGACGGAAAGTATTCCAATACCCCCTCCACCGATCTATTTCTGGATAAACGCAAGTCATCCTACATTGGTGGCGCTCTGGAGATGGCGAGTCGCCGGCTGTATCCGTTCTGGAGTAATCTTACGGAAGCGCTGCGTACGGGCCAACAGCAGAACGAGGGCAAGGACGGAAGCACGAACACCTTTACCGCTCTCTACGCCGACCCCGCGAGGCTCAAGGGATTCCTGCAGGCGATGACGGGGATCAGCCGTGGCGCTAATCTGGCAATCGCCAACAAATTTCCCTGGAAGGACTACAAATCGGCTGTGGACATTGGCACGGC
>JAVKSW010000354.1:0-3698 GCA_039583505.1 Bryobacteraceae bacterium
GGTACTTGCGGTTTACTTTCGGGTTATAGTCCTGTGAAAGTCATAAATATCGTCAATGGAGGAGTGACCCGCTTATGAGGCGGCGCGGATGTGCGCGTGCGACACTCTACCGGCACTGTGACCGAACGTACGCGGCTCGTACACGGGAGGCATCGGTCCGGGCAAGGCTCGCGCGCTTCGGCGGAGCAAGGCGTGCTTGCGGTGCGTGTGGGCAGTATGGGAGAATCCCATTCAGTCGCGGGCACGCGGGCTTTTATATGCCACACCGGTGGGGAAACGGCGGCGTTGAACCCCAACAGCTCGACATTCTGATCATCGAGAATGATCCCGCCGCTGCGCGCCTGACCAAGGAAGCGTTCCGGGAGGCGGGTCTGACAAAAGGGATTCGCTCTATTCCGGATGGCGAAGAGGCGCTTGCGCATCTCCGGCGCGAGGGAGAGCACGCCGACCATCCACACCCGGACATCATCTTCCTCGATCTTCATTTACCCAAAAAGTCCGGCCTCGAAGTCCTCGCAGAGATTAAGAGCAATCCCCGGCTCAACGTGACTCCGGTCGTGGTTGTTTCCGGTTCGGAGGATCCGAGCGAAGTCCGCGAAGCCTACGAATTGCACGCCAGCTGCTACATTCGCAAGCCCGACGATTTGCACCATTTCCTTCGCTTTGTCCAGATCTGCTTCGATTTCTGGGGGTCGGTAGTGACCCTGCCGCCCAAACCGGAGCTAGCCGCCGGGGTGCATTGAGGCAAGGCGGGGATACCTCATAAGCAGAACCACGGCGTCATTGACCGGTGCTTAGGGGTAGTTCGCCGATTTCATGCTGCGTCGGACGCGCCTGCTCCGTAACATCGAGATCGAGGCGGACGATGAGACGGAAAAATTTAAGATTTGCGCATGGTGATTGGGAAGCGGTTGCGATTTCGATTGTGTTGATGCTTACCGGAACAGTCTTGCTGGGCGGAGACTATTTAGGCGTGTTGTCGCTTGATCGCATACAGAACCTGTGGCCGCTCGCCGTCATCACCATTGGTCTGGCCGAGCTAGTGTCGGTGGGCCGTACCACCGGCTGATCGGGAAAAGATGCCAGCCAACTTTGACAGTGAGAACCGGCAAACGGTATACGGTTCTGAGCAGAATCGCCCCGATTACGCAAGCGGTCTCGGCGTGCCCGGAATCACTCGTCGCCGCTGCGGCTCGGCGGGTTCGCGGCTGTTCGTTGCGATTTTCCTGGTGGTCGCCGGAACTCTGCTGTTCCTGGACAATATCGGCGTACTGCGAGTCCACAACATTTGGGACTATTGGCCGCTGATCCTGGTCGCCGCCGGAGTTGGCAAGCTGTCGGGATGCCGCTACACATCGGAACGGCTCCTGGGCGTTTTCTTGATTCTGTTTGGTCTCCTGTTTCTGCTGCTGAGCTTGCACGTCCTCACAGTTCATTCCTGGGACCATAGCTGGCCCTTCTCGTTGCTGCTCATCGCCCTTGGCTTCGTCACCCTCATCAAGGTAGTTGAATCGGGGAGGACTGGTAGCCCTCGACTGGGCTTTCCGGCACAATTTTCCGCATCCCCCAACGATGTGCTGAATGAAACCTCAGTTGCCGGGAACGTGAAGCGCCGGCTGGATACTGCGAATTTCGCCGGAGGTCAGATCGACTGCTTCTTCGCAAGCGTAGAAATCGACTTGAGACACGCGCAAATCTCTTCCAAGGACAAGCCGGTGAGGATCGATGTGAACTGCTTCTGCGGAGCTGCCAAGCTCAGGATTCCGGACACATGGATCGTGAGCCTTCAAGCTCCCGCGATATTGGGAAATGTTGAGGATAAAACCATCCCGCCTCGGACGACGGGAGGCATTCAGTCGCCTACGCTGGTCATTACCGGTCAATCGCTATTCGGCGCAATCGAAGTAGAAAACTGAGTTGATCGGTACTCTGGCTACGCACCATGCACCCTCTTCTTAAGAGCAGGAGCGGCCTTCTATCTTATCTCGCCGTTTGGCTTCTGTTCGCGCTCATGTTCGGAGTCGTCCTGAATGTGACAGCGCGATTGCGAGCTGTGGAAACCGCGGCCATCACACTGCCGGCAATCGTGGTTCTGGCCATAGAATGTCTCGGGCCGTGGTATTACCTTCGCTTTCTGCCGCTGCGCTCCACGCCACGCTCGAAATTGGCAGCCGTTTACGTTGTGGCGGCGGTCTGCAATACCGCCGTAGTTCTGGTCTTTGTGCACATTGCCGTCGCCGCTCTCAGCGGGTTTTTCCCGAACGTAGAACAACGTTTATATCCCGTTTTACCCGTGCTGGCCGGCATGGCGATGCTTATCTATCTACTCTCCATTGCGCTGCACTACGTCTTATTCGCTGTTGAATCCTCACGCAAAGCCGAACTGCTGTCGCGAGAGGCGGAATTGAAGGCGATCAAGGCTCAAGTAAATCCTCATTTTCTGTTTAACTGTCTGAATTCGATCAGCGCGTTGACCAGTGTCGATCCGGTAAAGGCGCGCGATATGTGCATCCGCCTTTCCGACTTTTTGCGTAACTCGCTACGGCTGGGAGAGCGAGCGACCATTCCATTCTCAGAGGAATTGGAGCTGGCCAGAACATACCTGGACGTGGAGCAGGTTCGGTTCGGCGCGCGATTGCGCGTCAGCCAGGACTTCGACGCGGCATGTACGGATTGCGAAGTGCCTCCCTTGCTGGTCCAACCTCTTGTTGAAAACTCGATCAAGCACGGCATCGCAACGCTGGTCGAAGGCGGAGAGATTTCTATGAGCGGCCGCCGATCCCGCGAATTCATGCGCGTGGTAATCGAGAATCCATTTGATCCGGACGCGCCTGAAGCGCGAAGAAACGGCTTTGGCTTGCTCAGCGTCCGCAATCGTCTGCAGGCGCGGTACGGCAGCGCTGCACGCCTTGAAATCCACGTGGATGGCGATCGCTATCGAGTTACTCTTACGATCCCTTGCGATACGCCGCGGGAGTTGATCCAGTGAATAAAATCCGAGCTCTGATCGTTGACGACGAAGATCTCGCGCGGCAAATCTTGCGTGAGTATTTGCAAGCAGAAGAAGATATTGAACTCGTCTCGGAATGCATGAATGGCTTCGATGCGGTCAAAGCAGTTGCAGAACACAAACCCGACGTCTTGTTTCTCGATGTGCAAATGCCGAAGCTAGATGGATTCGAGGTTCTCGAACTGATCGACAGCGACATTGCCGTGGTGTTTGTAACAGCTTACGACCAGTACGCAATGAAGGCGTTTGATGCGGCTGCGGTGGACTACTTGTTGAAGCCTTTCGATCTGGAGCGCTTCCGCACAGCCCTGCAGCGCGTCCGCCGGCGTTTGGGTGAGCTTAAGCGAGTCCGTCCAAGCGCGAGTGAGCTGAAGAATGCAGCCCAGCCGCCCGGGCAGCACTCCCAGCGAATTGTAATTAAAGACGGTACTCGAGTTCATATCATTCCCGTAAATCAGCTCGACTATGCCGAAGCGCAAGACGATTATGTAGCGCTGCACAGCGCAGGCAAAACGTACTTGAAGCAGCAGACAATCTCCAGCCTTGAATTTGCGCTCGACCCGGCGCGATTCGTCCGCGTGCACCGCTCGTTCGTGATCAACCTGGAGCGTATAGCGAAAATCGAGCCTTATACGAAGGACACGCGCATCGCCGTCCTGGCGGATGGTTCGAAAATTCCGGTGAGTCG
>JAVKSW010000355.1:0-3696 GCA_039583505.1 Bryobacteraceae bacterium
CCAGCCCCGGGCCCGCCGCCAAACGGGACGAGACCGTCGCGGTACGACATAAGTGATCGGTCCGGATGAGCGCCCCGAACCGCGTTATTGGTTTTCGAAGCGCTACGCCGATCTTGTCCAGCGCCTTCGTGTCCTCTGCGGATTTCTGCTGCTCTTCCTGTTCGCCTGGCTCTCACATCCTTCGCACGCGTCGATGCTGGTCGGCTTGCCCATTGCCTGTTTTGGATTGGCGGTCCGGGCCTGGGCCGCGGGACACCTCGCGAAGGACCAGCAACTCGCTGTCACTGGGCCGTACGCGTACCTGCGCAACCCGCTCTATGCCGGCACGTTGATTACGGCGCTGGGCGTTGTGATCGCAGCGCGCGATTTGTGGCTTGCGACGCTCTTCACCGGTGTTTTCCTTCTCGTTTACCTTCCAGCGATGGAGCTCGAGGAGCAGCATCTTCGAGAAATCTTTCCGAGTTACGGTGACTACGCAGCTCGCGTTCCTAAGCTGTTCCCCTCGCGAAAGCGGACGCGTGAACCGGGCCGGTTTGCTTGGTCTCGTTACCGGCGCAATCAGGAGTACAAGGCGCTGATCGGATTTTTGTTGGCTGTGGCTTGGCTGGTTTGGAAATGCTGGCGCGCAGAGACGCCAGCGTAGAACTCGAAATGTAAATCCTGTGGTACGCTTTCGCTCATGAGAGTCGGATGTTTCACTCCTTTGCTGTCACAGCTTCCACTCGAAAAGGTTTTCGAGAAGCTGAAGAGCCTAAACATCGCAACCGTGGAGCTCGGCACGGGAAATTATCCCGGCGACCCGCACTGCAAGCTGTCTATGCTCCAAAATGAAAACGCGCTGAAGGAGTTTAAGAAGAAGCTGGAGGACCACGGTTTCTCGATCAGCGCGCTGAGCTCGCATGGCAATGCGTTACATCCCGACGCCGCCGTCGCGAAAGGCTATGCAGAGACGAGCAGGCGAACCATCGAACTGGCGGCCAAACTAGGCGTGCCGGTGGTGATTGATTTTTCGGGATGTCCGGGCGACAGCGACAACGCGAAATATCCCAATTGGGTGACTTGCCCATGGCCGCCCGAGTACCTGGAGTTGCTCGATTGGCAGTGGGAAAAAAAGGTGACGCCGTATTGGACAACGCACGGCAAGTTCGCCAAAGATCATGGCATCAAGATCGCGATTGAGATGCACCCGGGCTTCGTCGTTTATAGCCCGGAGACAATGCTGAAGCTGCGTTCGATTGCGGGCGACAGTGTCGGATGTAATTACGACCCCAGCCACATGTTCTGGCAAGGTATCGATCCCATCAAAGCCGTGCGCGTCCTGGGCGATGCGATTTTTCACGTTCACGCGAAGGACACCCAAATCTACGATTACAATTTGCCGAAGACGGGTGTGCTGGACACTAAAAAGTACACCGACGAGAGAAATCGCGCCTGGATTTTCCGCTCATGTGGGTACGGTCATCCATACGGCTGGTGGAAGGAATTTATTTCCACCTTGCGCATGTACGGGTATGACTACGTGCTTTCGATTGAGCACGAGGATTCGTTGATGTCTCCGGACGAAGGGCTTAGCAAGGCCGCGGAGTTTCTCAACCAGATCGTGATTCGCGAGCAGCCCGGCGCGGCGTGGTGGGTGTAGACGTTCCGCTCCAAATTTGATGCTCACGGTTGCACGCCAGAGTTAATGCCCGGAGTGCGCGCGCGCTCAAAGCTAAAATAGAAGCGATTTCTACTCGTTCCACTCGCAAACAGGAGATTCATGTCTGGGAAGAAAATCGGTATCTTGACCGGTGGCGGCGATGTGCCTGGTCTGAATTCCGTCATCAAAAATGTGGTCTATCGCAGCACGACGGATGGTCATGAGGTCGCCGGGATCCGGTTGGGCTGGAAAGGGCTGACCGATCTCAATTTCGATGATCCGGAGAGCAAGAAGCGCTACATCCTCCCGCTTACGCGCGAAAACACCCGAACGATCGATCGCAGCGGCGGCACGTTTCTGCATACCAGCCGCACGAATCCATCCAAGATGAAAAAAGTGCCGCAGTTCCTAAACCCGGCGGACTTTCCAGCGACGCAGACAACGCAGGATGGCAACCCTGTTACTTCGTACGACATGAGCAAGCGGGTGCTGTCCAACTTGGAGAAGCTTGATATCGATCACCTGGTCGCCATCGGCGGCGATGACACGCTGAGCTACGCGGCGGTCTTAGACAAACTGGGATTCAACGTGATCGGAATTCCGAAGACGATGGATAACGACGTTCGCAATACCGAATACTGCATCGGCTTCTCGACCGCAATTTCGCGGGCAAAGGACGCGATTCAGCGGCAGAGAACTACCGTCGGATCCCACGAGCGGGTTGGCATCTTTCGCATGTTTGGACGCGATGCAGGCTACACGGCGCTCTACACGGCATATGTCACTTCCATCCGCTGCGGCATCCCCGAGTACGAATTCGATCTCAAACATATGATCGATTTGCTCATGACCGACAAGAAGAACAACCCGAGCAACTATTGCCTCGTCATCCTGTCGGAAGGCGCACGATGGAAGGGATACGCTGTCAAGGAATACGGTGAACCCGATGCGTTCGGACATCGAAAGAAGTTTAGTGTCGCGGAAGCGTTCAGCGACGAAGTGCAGAAAAAGGGAGCGGAGACCGTGGTGAGCGATTTGACATACGATTTGCGCAGCGGCGCTCCGGATTTTCTGGACACACTGGTAGCTACGACGTTCGGCACGATGGCCTACGACGCGATCACGTCTCACAAGACCGGCTTGATGGCCGCGCTTTCGGAAGGTAAGTTTGCGATGGTTCCCATTCCCGATCCAAAGTTGGGGCCGCGGCATGTCAACGTCGAGCAAATGTACAACACGGACCGGTATCGCCCCACCTACACGAGTAAGGAAGGCTTGCCGCTCTTCCTTACGCACCTCTAACATGGCCCAGCAGTGGTCCGGCGCGGGACTGCCGGTTTCCGAAGTGGTCGAAGCGCAAGGTCATCTCATCGATTCGCACATCATGGAGCGGATCTTCGACTCCGTCGTGGAAGCCGGCGGGCGCTTCGAAGTCGAGCATTTTTCCATTGGCAGGACGAACAGCGAGCCCTCTTCGCTACGCCTGCGCGTAGAAGCACCATCGCAGGAAGAGATGGAGCGGATGATGGTCAGCTTGCTCGCCCTTGGCTGCGCGCCTGTCGATGCGGGTGATGCGGAACTGAGACCTGCGGACTGCGACCGGTGTGCGCCGGAAGATTTCTACTCGACTACGAATCAGCGAACCCTGGTGCGCCACCGAGGTCAGTGGCTCGAAGTGCAAAACCAGCGCATGGACGCGATGATTGTGGTCCGCGGCGGTAGCGCCGAGTGCCGGCGGCTGCGCGACATCAAAGCGGCTGACCCGGTGGTGGTTGGGATGAAGGGAATCCGAGTCGTTCCCGAAGCCAAAGAACGCGATCGGCTTGCATTCGCTTTCATGAGCAACGAGATCTCGTCCGAGCGCCAGGTGGAAACCTCCGTTGCCCAGACCGCGGCTATTATGCGCCAGGTACGCAGTGAGGGAAAAAGGATCGTTGCCGTGGCGGGACCGGTTGTTGTTCACACTGGCGGCGGTGAAGCGCTCCAGCGTTTGATTCGCAACGGCTGGATTGACGCTCTGCTCGCTGGAAACGCGCTCGCGGTGCACGATATAGAAG
>JAVKSW010000356.1:0-3695 GCA_039583505.1 Bryobacteraceae bacterium
CTTATATACCGTGAACCGCCTGCCATTCAAACCGCAGCGGGCCTGGCAAAAAATGACCGACCCCGGTGAGCTGAGCTTGATCGCAACGGCGGAAATCAGAAGCACGGGCGACAGTGCCACAAGCGCAGCCGCCGAAACGGCAATATCGAAGAACCGCTTGAGCAACAGCCGCAAATCGTCCAGCGGAGCGGCGGAAAATGTAAGCAGCGGCGCATCTCCCACGCGGTCGAGCGTAATTTCGCTGTTCACGTGCGGGAAAAAATCGATTGCGACGCGCGTGCGCACGCCCTCTTCGTCGCACTGCAGAAACACTTCTTCCAGCGCGGGCAGGTTGCTGCTGTCCACATCGAAGATAACTTCATCCACCACCTGCTCTGAAAGCAACTGCGGGAGTTTCGTGGCGCATTCTTCTTCGCCGATATACGCGGATACGTGGATGCGGAACGGCGTATCCTGGCACAAATGCCGCGCCAGGGCAGCCGTTTTGTCCGGCCTGCCCACAATCACGATGTGATAAGGAGTGCCGAAACCACGCTGGAATGCCCCGATCAATTGGGGTGAAATCGAGCGAAAGCCGGAGAGTAAAAGCGCGTCGTAAAAAAAGAAGAGCGATAGAAAGCTGCGGCTCAGCGGCGGATCCAGCCGAAGCAGATATTGGAATAGAATAACCAGCACGGTGCCCATTACCGCTTGCCGTAACGTATTGAACACCACGCGTCTCGGGCTGGCCGAATCAAGATACTCGTAAATGCGCTGTAGCGATCCCAGAGCGATCCACACTACGACACAGAAGGCGAGCAGCAGAATGTGCGGCT
The DNA here is from genome assembly GCA_039583505.1 of Bryobacteraceae bacterium. GTDB lineage: Bacteria > Acidobacteriota > Terriglobia > Bryobacterales > Bryobacteraceae > Bog-105. Next base: position 816 of record JAVKSW010000356.1, read on the forward strand.
CCGGCCGAAGAAAGAAAACTCGCTCAAACGCCAGCCGCGTGCGGGTAAAATACGCCAGCTCAAACGCAACCACGGTTAGGATGGCGTCTGTTACCGCAAACAGTAGCTGGATCTTTTTTCGATGGTGCGCGAACACGGATGAGTGACTCTGTTATTCCCTCGTCTTTGGTTTAGACCGATCGTAACGCAGCGTCAAGATCTGCCTTGATATCGTCGACATCTTCTATACCCGCTGCTACGCGAACCAGGTTCTCGCGAATGCCCATTCGCTCGCGCATCTTCGGCGACACGTTCCGATGCGACGCAATTAATGGATAGAGCAGCAGCGTATGCACGTCCCCGAGCGAAGTTCCTGGAACGATCATCTTCAGCCGGTCCATGAAGGACAGCACCGAACTTTTGTTAGCGCCCTTAATTTCAAAGCTGAGGATCGCGCCGAACAGGCCCGGCCGAAAGAGCCGTTTGATCGCGCATGCATCCGGATGGTCGGTTCCGGAGCAGTAGTAAACGCGCTCGACGCACGGGTGACTCGATAGCCATTCGGCGAGCACTTTCGCATTCTGGCACTGGCGCTCAAAACGTACCGCCAGCGTCTTCATGCCGCGCATCGTCAAGTAGCTTTCAAACGGACCCAGCACCGGGCCGGCGATGCGCGACAGCATGCGGACCGCTTCGTGATGTTGCGCGTCGCTGACCACCACGCCGCCGAGCACGTCGCCGTGACCGGCCAAGTACTTCGTGACGCTATGGACCACAATGTTTGCGCCGAGTTCCAAAGGCCGCATGAGCATCGGGGTCGCGAACGTGTTATCCACAATCAGCGCCGCTCCGGAAGCCTGCGCCAGCTCGGCAATCTTCGCAATATCGGCAACGCGCAGCAGCGGATTCGACACACTCTCTAGGAAAACGCAGCCCGGAGGGTTCGCCGCAATGGCCTTCTCCACGCACCCCGGATCGCACATATCCAGATACTTGACCTGCACGCCGAAGGGGCCCAGAACCTGATCGAGCAATCCAATCGTCGCGCCGTAGAGGGAGTGGGAAGCCACAACCGTGTGAGGCCGGTCCATGAGCGCCGCCTGAAACGCAATCTGCACCGCAGCCATTCCCGAAGCTGTCGCCAGCGAACCGTGCCCGCGTTCCAGTTCGGTTGTCAGCTCTTCGAGCGCCTCATTCGTCGGGCTCGAGTAACGCGCATAGCTGAACCCGGGATCCTCATGGCCCAGAACACGATCGAGAGTGGCTGCCGAATCGTAGAAATACGTTGTGCCGAGATGGATGGGAGTAGTGGAAGGGATCGGCGCACCTGGGCGCCGCTTGCGATCGCCCGCGTGCACAACTTGAGATTCAAATTTCATTTCCGTTTCCAGCGGACTCCATCTTTGGTGTCTTCGAGGAGAATGCCCTTCTCCTGGAGAAGTGCGCGTATCTCGTCTGCGCGGTGGAAGTTCCGGGCTTTCTTCGCTTCGGCTCTCTCGTAAATATATTTTTCGATTTCAGAATCCGAGATTGCAGCACCTGAATCGGCATCGGCTGCCTCCCGGCTCGGTCCCGTATCGCTTGGTTCCAGAATATCGAAAACGCCGTCCAACACCTCCAGCACGCGAGCGGCGTCCCAACGGTTCTCTTCCCGAAACTGATTCTCATCGATGGCGGTGTTCATCGCGCGCACATACTCGAAGATTGCCGCCAAAGCTTCGGCAGTGTTGAGATCCTCATCCATTCCGGCTTCGAACGCGGCGATAGCTTCATGGGAACGGTCGCGAAGTTCCTGGTTGATTCCCGGAGGGAATTTCGTCGACGTCAGACGAAGCTCGAAATCGCGCAGCCGCTCAATGCTCTTGGTCGCCGCCTTCAGGCCTTTGAACGTAAAGTTCAATTTCTTGCGGTACGGCACAGATGCCAGCAAGTAGCGAATGGCTTCTGGTTGGTAGCCCTTTTCGAGAAGATCGCGCAGAGTATAGAAGTTACCCAGAGATTTCGACATCTTCTGGGATTCGATATGCAGGTGCTCGGCGTGCAGCCAGAATCGCGAAAACGGCCTGCCGGTAATCGACTCCGATTGCGCAATTTCGTTCTCGTGATGCGGGAAGATCAGATCCACTCCGCCGGCGTGAATGTCCAGCGTTTCGCCCAGATAGCCCATCGCCATCGCGGAACATTCGATATGCCAGCCCGGCCGCCCCTTCCCGAATGGCGTGTCCCAGGAAGGCTCGTTTTCCTTTGGCGCCTTCCAGAGCACGAAATCGCGAGCGTCGGCCTTATCGTATTCGTCCACATCCACCCGAGCGCCGCTGCGGATGCCGCTGAAATCGTTGTGCGAGAGCTTCCCGTAATCGGGGAAAGCGCTGATCCGGAAATACGTCGATCCGTCGCTCGTATAGGTGCACCCTTTGGCGGCTAGTTGCTCGATCGCGTCAACCATCACCCCGATGTGTTTAGTCGCGGGCGCGACGTGTTCCGGCTGCTCTAAACGCAGTTGCGCGGCATCTTCAAAAAACGCCTTCGTGAACACGGCCGTATATTCTTCGATCGATTTTTGCGCTTTCGCTGCGTTAGCGATAATCTTGTCGTCCACGTCTGTCACGTTCATAACGTGATCGAGCTGGTATCCGCGATACCGCAGCCACCGTCGCAGGATGTCCTGAAACGTAAACGTCCGGAAATTCCCGATGTGCACGTAGTTGTAGACAGTGGGCCCACAGGTGTACATGCGCACGGTGTTGCCGTGTAAGGGTTGGAAAACCTCTAGCTCTTGCGTCAGAGTGTTGTAGAAGCGAAGAGCCATCCGGAAGGAATCACTCAATCGTAACAAGCTGCGTAATAAAACCCGGGTAACTTGGTGACGTGGCCGTTTTAATCTCCATGCTCCGTGGCGTC
>JAVKSW010000357.1:0-3663 GCA_039583505.1 Bryobacteraceae bacterium
TTAGAACGAGTCGCGTCGATCGTCGGCACCTTGCTAGTCGGCATTGCGGCCTTTCTGATCGTTTCCGAGCGCAGCGCGAATAATCGCGCCCGCCGCGCCCGGCACGCTCCCGTCGAGGTACTCGCCGAAGAGCTAAAGGGAGCCTGGGCCGGCTATCACCATCCTTAAATCGCGTCAGCGCTCCGCTCTCTCTTCTACCTCGTCGCAGCCGGGTTCGAGTAGAATTGTGCGAAAGGTTCCTATGCACAAGCTTTCTTTGATTCTCCTCGCGGCCGCCGTCGCCGCGGTACCCGTCTGCGCGCAGGACAATGTGAAGGCCGACATACTGAAGCACCTCCGCACGTCGCGCGAGTTCACCGTCAAAGTGGCGGAAGCCATGCCGGCCGCCGATTACGGTTTCAAGCTCACTCCTCCCCAAATGAGTTTCGCCGGGCAGATGGTCCACCTCGCCCAATCGCTCACCTACTTTACGAGCCCGTTCTTGGGCGAGAAGCCGAATCCCGCCAAACCGAAATCGGAGGACAAAGAGGACGTCATTGCCTTCGTGAAGACCTCGTTCGACAACGCTATCGATCAGGTCTCAAAGCTCACGCCCGATCAAATGTCGAAAACATATAAGAACGAAGGAGAGACCCGGACCGGTCTCGATATTTTGCTCGGAATGCTCGACCACATCACACATCACCGTGCCTCGGCCGAAATGTATCTCCGCGCCAAAGGCATCACTCCGCCCGAGTACCAATTCTGAAGTTTCACCGGCGCGACAGGCGTCACCAGCGCAGAGGGCCGGCTACGCACAAGCGCTCTTTCTCTTCTCCGCTGGCGGAGCCGGGATCGAGTTGTAGAACCGGCAGAACCGTTCCGGATACGATGCGTTCGTAACCGCCCACGCTTTCTGAAAAGCATCGGTGTGCACCCACTTACCGAAGATCTCTAGCCACCCTTTCACATACGGGTGCTGCCAGGTGTCCTTGTCCTCCAGGTTCAGGTCGTAGAAGACACGCTCCATTAGCTGGATCAGGCTGTTGCACAGATGTCCACTGTTGTGGCTCCATTTGTCCGCAGCCGGAGGTTCGTAGCCTTGAAACAGCGCCTGGTCTATTTCCGCGAGCTTGTCGTCGCGCCTCACCTCTTCGAGAATCCGGTTGTACATGTCCGTGTGCGCCGCCGAGTTTTTATCCACGGCCGCGCTGGGCGGATACCAGATCTGGTAAAGGGCTGAGAAAAATTCGCAGCGCTCCTTCGCGGTGCCGGTATTCAGCTCAACGCCGGACAGCGCCTTGTCGGCAATGTGATAGCCCAGCTTGCGGTAGCTCTCGAATTGCGATTCATCGAACCACTGGTCTCCGGTCGTCTGGTGCGGGAAATCCGGCTGGCGCGAGTGATACTCCAACACATCCGTTGCTTCATCGCCCGTAAGCGTCGTCTTCAGATAGAGAAGGTATCCGTCCTCGTCCCGTCTTTCCGTGTACTTGATTCGCCCCACCACGCAATGGGCGCTGGTAAAACCGTTCACCTTTCGCAACGGCGCCACCGGCAGGTCGATATCCACGCCGAAATCGGTGCGGCACTTCCGAATCGCGTTCCCCATGCCGTTGAAGGTGAGCTCCTCATCCTGCTCGCCATCGCAGCAGATGATGTAGCGGCAGCGACGCCGTACCAGCTCATAAATTCCCATATTGTCGAAATGGCCGCCGTCGGAGAGATTGACGTAGTTGCTGTCCGCATTTGCCATCCCGAACAATTCCCGTAGCGCGTACGCCAGTCCAAACCCGGGCCCTGGGCTGCTGAACGACTTCTTCAGTGCGTTGCCCAACCACCATCCCAACCGCACGTTGAAAACCGTAAGCAGAAAAGAGACCGGCGTCGAAGTGTGATAACCCATGTTCGGGCTCGCCGCGGCCCCGGAGATCGCCACCGCCATCCCCAGGTGAATGCACCCGCCCGCCAGTCGTGACGGCCGGTACGCCAACGGAGGCGATGCATCGCATTTACCTTGGTATTTCGCCAACGATTGATGTGGCGCATCGCCCAAACGCATTTCGTTCACTGGGTTTTCGGCACTGAACCCTGTGTACAGCGGTGTGAAGATAAACGATTCCGCCTGGCGCTCCTGGTATTGCAGCTTCCCGCCTGAAGTGACATTTAAAGTCGCATTGAGGATCGGGTAGGGACCGCAATATCCTCGCGCTGCTGTGAACTTGTCGAGAGCAGTATCGTCGAAATCGTCGAATTGGGTAAACGGGCTCGGCTGCCTCTGCTGCTGCCGCGAGGCGCCCAGGTAACAACGCACCAGCCGGTTCTTGTAGAAGTTGTGCATCGAGAAGACGTTGATGTCGACCCGCCACGCCAACAGAAGTCCTGCCGATCCTAGCACCAGCAGCAGCAGGTCCAGCCCGCTGAGCGTCCATCTGTTCGTATCGGAAACCACCATCTGGGTCGCCGTCAGATGAAGCCAGTAACGGTCGAGCAAGCGTTCAAGTCGCCCATTTAGGTCGCGTTCCTCATGCGACAACTGAATGGCTCCGTTCTTGACCTGGAGATCGTACCGTTCAATCGGGCTAACGGCAGCGGGAGTGGGCGTTACCTTCAGCCCTTTCACCAGAATCGCGTGCGTTCCAAACGCAACCATCAGCCCAAATCCCAACATGAAAACGTAGGGCGCAATCTCAGCTAAAATCTCGAGCACTGACGTGCTGCTCTTGCCGTCGGTCTGTGTCTTGCCGCTGGTCTTGGCGCTCTTTCCCGCGAACAAGCCGGCCGCTGTGCTGAGGGCCCAACCCGTGCCGAGTGTGGCGATCGCGATTCGGCTCTTTACCGCGATCAGAAGCACCAGCCATGGGCCGTAAATCGAAATCCCGAACACGATGACCCACAGCGCTGTGAAGATCATTAGCCAGCCGCGCAGCCGCCCGAGCCATTCGCGGCTGGCGTCGGGAAGATCGCGCCCCATCAGCCCGATATGAACTACCATCCCGAGCGTGAACGCCAGCAGCACCAGCGGCGGACCCCAGGTCAGTACGAACCACGGCTGGTCGGGGTTCGCGTTGCGCGCGCTGAACACGAAAGCGACCGCGCGAAGTAGTGCCGCCGTCGCAAACGCGGCGCCCGCCGGGCCAATCAGGTAGATCAGTGCGGCGTAGGCTTGAGCCGTTCCTTCGACCTTGTCTTTCCCTACGATCTGGCTTCGTTTCGCTATATGGCAGTCGTACAACCGCGCGCACACTTGAAGAAAGAAGAATGCAGGCCACAGCACGAAGAAATTAGCGCGAATCCCGTGCCACAGCGTGCCGTTCACAAACACGTTCTGCGACCGCGCCAGCCAGAAGCTGTAAGCGATCGCCGAGGCGAGCGGAAAAATGCAAAACCACATGACCGTCGCATCCGCCTGTTCGCGGCGCCGGTCCTTCGGAGGCGAGTCTCTCAGCGCGATCGTCGAAGCCCGCCATAGGTTCCACCCGATCAGTCCCACCATCGGCAAAAGCAGTCCGGCACAAAGCACCAGCGCCCAGTTCCACTCATCGCCGTCACCTGGCCACACCCGATTTTGGAAGCCTAGCAGTGCCACCCCCCGCACGACCAGCACAACGGAAGCGAACAGCGCAACCAGAATCGCCACGTTCAGGAGCGTGTTGCGGGCCCAGATCGCACCCACCACCCAGG
>JAVKSW010000358.1:0-3660 GCA_039583505.1 Bryobacteraceae bacterium
TAAGACGGGAACTACAACGTCATTGCCGCTTTCTTCCATACTTAGTTGGTATTGCTCGCCGATTTCACACCGGGCTTGCGTCCGGCGGAGGATTGCGGGTTATCGTCGTTGAGATTCTCTACTTCAACTTCGGTACGGCGTACAGTGTCGCGCACAGTTTCCGTGCGCTCCGTGGCGTCTTTGCCGACACGAACCTCTTCAACGACCCGGGCTTGCTTGGAAACGACGGGTTCTTCGGCGTACTCGGTGACTTCGACGACCTGCTGCTCGCCGGCACGCAGATCTGCTTCGGTTGCCGCGCGATTCACGGGCTGCCGATCAACCCTCACCTGTTCCTGGCGAAGGCGGACAGATTCTTCGATGGGCTCCTCCACGACGCGTGAATAGACGCGCACGCCTCCACGCAGTACGCTGCGTTTTCCAACCTGAAGTTCCTCTTCGACGACCGGGATTGCGCCGGATTCATTCCCGCGGGTCGTGGGGGTGCCTGAAGCAGAAGCCGATGTACTGGAAATGTTGCGGGTAGATGCCGTCCCGGCGCCGGCTTGTTCATGAACGTCCACTGGAGAATGGCGGTTTAGAATTTCTACTACCTCGTCGATGTCCTCTTCGGCGGCGTCGACGGTAAGTAAGGTCTTGCCTCCGCTGACGGCGGTATCGTAATAATCCGCGTCTTCGTGCTCGTCACTTCCAAAAAGCGACTTGAACCAACCTTTTATTCCCCCCTCATGGACATGCGGAGCTTGGGTTTCAGAGTAGCCGGTCTGCGCCGCAGCGCTTGCGGCTGCTGAGTTGCCGGAGCTGATATGTATGTCTTCGCTGTTAATCAACGTGCTTTTCAGCTCGCTCGCAGCAGCCTGCGCGTCGGCGCTGTTGCTGAAAACAGCGACGACGGTGGATTCTGTTGTATTTGCCATATGTTTACCTCGGGTTACTGGACTTACAGACTGTGGACCGAGAAGTAAGGCGATTCGATACAGGAAACGTAGCTTTTGATACACCAACAATTCAGGTGGAATTGCGGTCCCAACGAGCGAAACTATGAACGAATCGACGGGTCAGGAACTGGTGATACCGAGTTAGTTAGGAGCGGCTCCGTGATGCGCTTGTGTTACGTCGAAGTTAATAAGTAAAGTTACTGGGCTCCGGAATCGGTCTGATCGAAAAAGCTCGCGACGTTGTCCTTCATCTTCTTGAGCGAGTTCGCGTCAAGATATACCATGTGGCCCGAGTCGAAGGTCGCGTACGAGATGCTGTTGCGGTAGCGGGGCGTGAGGTCCAGATGATCCATCGTGTAGTTGACCGCGTAATAGGGAGTGGCCAAATCGTAGTAGCCCTCAAGGACGCGGATTTTGAGATACGGGTTTTTGACCATCGCGGCCCGCAGAGCCGTCGCGGTGTCGGGGAACCCGGCTTCGTTTGAGCCCCAATCCCACTTCATGGCAGGCCCCCAAACGGTGTACGCCGTAGTGTAGTAGGGCATGTCGGTCTTATAATTTAACTCGCGGCGGACATAATCGTTGAACACGGACGTGAAGGGCGGGCCGGTTTCGGAGCTGGTCGGATCGTAGTACCGCGTTTCGGTAAAACCTTCCGGATCGGGACCCGCGAACCGGCCATCGAGACGCCCGACGCGGAGCTTCTGATCGGCAAGTAGATAATGCGTGAAACCCTGAACGTCGACGCGCAGATTGTACTCCTCGATAATTTCCTTGCTGAGTCCGGTGTAGCGGGAGAGTGTATCGACGATTTTCTGACGCTCCTCGGGACTGAGCGCGTCACCTTTGGCCAGCGCCTTCGTGTAATCATTTGAGGCCCATTGCTCGACCTCGGCGCGGGTTTTTTCAAGATTCTGCGAGAGCTCCGGCGCGAGCTTGTGATGATAGGCGGCAATCATCGTGTAGGTGGGAAGAATAAGAGGATAGGGCTCGTCGTTGGTGCGGTTGAATTCGAGGCTCTGGAATGCGAGTACGGTAGAGAGCAGGACGATGCCGTTGAAGGAAATGCCCTGGTCGGCGAGATAGCCGGAAACACCCGCGGAGCGCGTAGTACCGTAACTTTCGCCGAACAGATAAAGCGGCGAGGACCAACGCTCGTTGCGGGTGATGTAGAGGCGGATAAATTCGCCGAAGGATTGAATGTCGCCTTTGAGGCCCCAGTATTTTTTGCCGATGGTGGTGTTCGCAGGACGGCTGAAGCCAGTGCCGATGGCGTCGATTAAGACGAGATCGGTTTTGTCGAGTAGAGTGTTTGCATTGTCTTCGAGCCTGTACGGCGCGGCGGGCAGGAAGCCTTGATTTTGCAGAACGACTTTGCGGGGACCGAGCGCTCCCATATGCAGCCAGATAGAGGCGGATCCGGGACCGCCGTTGAAAGCGAAGGTGACTGGGCGCGTGCGCGGGTCAGCGTTATCCAAGGTGTACGCGACGTAGAACATGAGAGCGTCGGTCTTGCCGCCCTGGTCTTTAACGGGCAGACGCCCGGCGGTGGCGGTGTAATGCAGCAGCTTACCGGCTACGCGAATTTCGTGGTGAGTGACAGCGGGGGGAGTTTCGGTCATGTCGAAGTGGAGCTCTGGCGTGGCGGCTCGCTGGTCTGCGGCGGTGGGATTGGCGCGCGGAGTTTCGCGCTGCTCGCGCTGTTCCTGTTGCTCGGCAGGCGGATTCTGGTTGACTTCATTGGGCGGGCGCTCGGGCCGCTGTTGCGGAGTGAGTTGTTGTGCCGGAGTGGTCTTTTGCACCTGGGAGCGCGGAGGATTGGGCTGCTGTGCGATGGCGACCAGCGGGAAGGCGAGGAGCACGGCCGGGAAGAGCGTCGGTAGGAATTTCATTGCGATATGTCCGTTTTGTATTGTCTCGCAGGGATGCCGGCATGAATGCCGGACTGGCAGGTCTGAAGACCCGCTCCACTGGCCACACGGAGGATGACGAGCGTCATGTCGTCATGCTGCTCGGCGCCTGCGGCGAATGCGTCGGCCGCTTGCATAATGTGCGTGAGAATTGCGTTTGGCGGCAAGTCACGACATTCGCTGACCGCTTGCATGAGATTCGCTTCGCCCCATTCGTCGTCGGCGGCGTTCATGGTTTCGGTGATTCCATCCGTGAAGATGACGAGCAGGTCGCCTTCGTCGAGCGTCACGATGGCATCGCGGTAGGATGCAGATTTGAGAAGACCGATGACGGTGCCACCGGCATCGAGGCGAATCGGCTCACACGCGGGGCGCCCGTTCTTGAACAGCATGGGCGGATTGTGACCGGCGTTCACGTAGGCGAGGTTGCGGGTGGCGGGGTCATACTGAGCATAAAAGAAAGTTGCGTAGCGATTCTGAGTGCTGGCCTCGAACAAGAGGCGATTGACTTCTCCGATCATCGGGCCCAGGTTGTCGTCGGCGCGAGACGTTTGGGCGCGAAGCGAGGCTTGCAAGCTGGCCATCATCAGCGCGGCCGCGATGCCTTTCCCAGAGACGTCGCCGACCGCAATGCCGAGCCGGTCTCGGGTGAAGGCGAGGAAATCGTAATAATCTCCGCCGACGCCGAGAGCGGGCCGGCACGCTCCGCAGTAGTCCAGCCCCGGGGTAGGAGGCTGCTGCTGAGGAAAGAGGCGCTCCTGGACTTCGCGTGCGATTTCGACTTCGCGGCTCAGCCGTTCGCGCCGCGCGAT
>JAVKSW010000359.1:0-3654 GCA_039583505.1 Bryobacteraceae bacterium
GACGGCAACTGACTCACGAAATACCCTCGTATGCAGCGGCTGAGTACCGAGCCAAAGAGGCCGACCTATCCTTGCGCGCGTTTCTGCCGCAGGTGCAGGAGGCGGTACGTCAACACGCAGCATCGCTGGTGGATGTCCGCAGCCCGCAGGAATTCACCGGCGAGATTCTGGCTCCTCCGGGATTGCCGGAGACCTGTCAGCGCGGAGGACATATTCCGGGAGCGCGGAATGTGCCTTGGGGAAAAGCTTGCAATGAAGACGGCACGTTCAAATCGTTTGACGATCTGAAGGCGCTGTACGGGGGCGAGGGCGTGGACGAATCGCGTCCCACGATCGCATACTGCCGGATCGGCGAGCGATCAAGCCACACCTGGTTTGTGCTGAAATACCTGCTGGGCTTACCGAACGTGGTGAACTACGATGGCTCCTGGACGGAGTGGGGCAACCTGGTGGGCGCACCGGTGGAGCGCGGTGCAGCAAAAGCAGTGGGAGCTTAGCGCCCGTGTACGAGGTCAAGTCCGAAGAGTTTTCAGAACGCCAGATTGACGTTAATGGCTGGCCGGTGAAACTGACCAGCTACCGAGTGGGCGATAAATACGTCTGCCAGGCCGACAACGTTTCGCCGGGTGCGTGTCTGGCGCGGTTTTCGGCTGCGAGTGCGGAAGAGGCCGAAAAGAATGCCATTTCGAAGGCGCGGCACTTGCTTGGCAAGACGCGCCGGCGCCAGGTGTAGAGCGAAGAAGTTCCCCTGGTTAGATCTTTACCTGGTTACTCGAAACGACGCCAGATGGAACAGCGAACGGCACCGATGAGGCAGGGCTTCACTTTCCGTTAAAATCGAAGTAGAGAACAGCTATGGACTGGTCGGATTACGCGGGCGTCGAACGCATCGAAGGCAAGGTAGGCGGTAAGCCATTGCTGAAGAATACTCGCGTGCCTGCTGATCTTATCGTGGAGTGCCTGGATGCCGGTGAAACGCCCCAGGAAGTCGCCGACGACTATCGCCTTGAGCTTCAGGATGTGCTGAACCTCAAAGCTTACAGGGACAGCCACCAGCCTGCTGCTGTGCACCCCTGAAGGTTCTTTTCGATCAGAACGCTCCGCGACCGCTTATTCGCTTCCTGAGAAACCACGTGGTTACCGAAGCTATAGATGCTGGATGGGAGCGCCTGAATAACGGCGAGCTTCTTAAGGCAGCTGAAACGGCTGGGTTCGAGGTCATCGTCACTGGTGACCGAAGCATCAGGTACCAGCAAAACCTCGCAGGCCGAAAAATTGCCGTAGTTGTGCTGCCGTCGGGCCGGTGGCCTCTCGTTGAGCCGCAGGTGGACGAAGTCATGGCGGCTATCGACGCTGCGACGCCGGGAAGTTATAGCGAAATCCCGCTAAGAGCGAGTAAACCGTCTGGCCCATCGTCCTCGTGATGGAAGAGGCCGAAAAGAATGCCATTTCGAAGGCGCGGCACTTGCTGGGCAAGACGCACCGGCGCGAAGTGTAGAGGGATAAAGATCAGCGGATGAGCGGACTCTATGCCGCCGATCGGCTTGCTCGAGGAGTTCGTTGCGCCTCGTATCGCTTGAATAGAAGCCAGCCGAGCAATACGAAGAAGAGGCTTCCGCCCACGACCTTCAGCTCGAATATCGGGGCAGACGCCGCTTCCGGCGGGGGCAAGGCGGATAAGGCAATGGCAATTAGGGTCACAGCGAGTCCAGACACGGCCGCAATCCGGCTTGCGAATCGGAATCCTGCGGCGAACATGTACAGGAACGGAATGAACGTTACGATCACCATCATGTCCACCATAATTTGGTAGGCTGCCCTAACGGTCTCGCCCAATTGAGCCATCAGCAGGAAGACCGTTGCGACCACGGCCTGTACCAGTAACGACACGTAGGGCGTGCTCCAGCGCGGGTGGATGCGTCCAAAGGCGGCCGGGAGATAGCGGTCAAGCCCGATCGCATAGGGTAAACGGGTATTTCCGGCGATCCATGTATCGAGTTGGCCCGCGAGGGCGATTCCAAGCAGGATTCCGAGCAAAATGGCAATCGCCGGCACGCCCAATATCCGTGCACCCGCCGCTCCGGCTTGCGCCAGACCTGTCATGGGGCTGATCGCTTCCGGCTTTAGGAGCGCAAGCAGTGCCGCCGTGACGCCTAAATAGAAAGTAACGGATACGAGGCCGGCGATGGCGGCGGCCCGCGGGAGATCGCGACCGGGATTGCGGATCTCGGCGCTAACGATCGGCGCGAGCTCAAGTCCGACAAATGCGAACGCGATCTGAGACCAGAAGTTCACTGTGGCGAGATTCGCCTTCGGAAGCAGGTGGAATGTTGTAGCAACGCCGGAGTGTACGCTCGCGGCAATTGCCAACACCGCGAGAAGCGCTCCGATGATGAATGTCGAGGTTCCGCCGAAAGCCGAAATCCACTTTGCGACTTTCAGGCCGAAAAAGTTTGCCGCGAAAGCGGCCCATAGCACGGCGAGCGTGACAGGGAGCGCGAATTGGCGATCTTCAGCGAAGCGCTGCCCGAGGCTGCCGAAAGCGTACGCCGTCATGCCAAGGCCCGCCAGCAATAGAGACGGAAAATATAGAACCGTGGAGATGAAGTAAAACCAGCCGCACAGGAAAGCGTGCTGGTCCCCAAACGCGTGCTTGGTCCAAATATAGATACCGCCTTCCTCCGGGAACTGCCGCGACAGGCGCGCGACTACCACGGCCGAAGGCAGAAAAAAGCAGAGCGCGGCAATCATCCATAAGAGAAATGAACCCGAACCCGCGTGTGCGGCCGCCGCAACCCACCTGAGGCTTATGATGGCGCAGATGTCGAAGAAGACAAGGTCTCTCAGCCGCAGCTCGCGACGCAGAGTCGCTGTATGTTCCTCGCCGGGGCGCGCTGTGGCAGGCATGTGTATCTTGAATTATCAGCAAAGATGATCGATCTTTTCTGGCGAGAGATCATCTAAAGAAGCACTGGACGATTGAAAGCCGTGGATACGCCAAGCCAGTCTGAGCGCCTCAAGACACTTCTGCCCGAAGTGTGGGCGCTTATGAAACCACGTCGAGGCCTGCTGCTGCTCGGCGCCGTGCTGATGGTCATCAATCGAGTCTGTGGTCTCGCGCTGCCGATCAGCTCAAAATTTCTGATTAACAACGTGATGCGCAGGGGCGAGATTAAGCTGCTGACGCCCATCGTGCTTGGGGTTGTTCTTGCGACCATGATCCAGGGCGTAACCTCGTTTTCGCTTACCCAGCTTCTTTCTAAAGCCGGCCAGCGCCTGATCTACGAGATGCGCGTTCGAATACAGGAACATATCGGCAGGCTCCCGGTGGCGTTCTACGACGCAACCAAGACGGGAACGCTGGTCTCGCGCATCATGAGCGATGTCGAAGGCGTGCGTAACCTCATTGGGACCGGATTGGTGGAGCTGGTGGGTGGTCTGCTCACCGCGATCCTCTCCATGGTCCTCCTTTTCCGGACCAGCGCGTCCATGACTTCTTTTGTGTTGCTGATCGTGCTGGTGTTCGGGCTGGTGTTGCGGCGGGCCTTCAAGACCGTCCGTCCTATCTTTCGCGAGCGAGGCAAGATCAACGCCGAGGTGACGGGACGCCTGACCGAAACGCTCGGGGGCGTTCGGGTCATCAAGGGCTATCAC
>JAVKSW010000360.1:0-3640 GCA_039583505.1 Bryobacteraceae bacterium
TACTTTGGCGCGGTCCCCCGTTCCAGCGTTCCCCAGCGGCAGGAGGTTAGCCTGCACCCGATCGCCGCGGAGTCGTTTACTCTGGACAGCAACCTCCCGTATCTGCTGGCGGTCGCCTCCTATCGATTTCCTGGAACCGACAGCCCCGATTTTGCGGCGGCACGGATTCTAAGCGACGTGCTCGCCAGCCAACGAGCAAACTTATATGCGCTGGTGCCGGCGGGCAAGGCGCTCGGAACCGAGTTCGCGTTGCTGGAGACGTATCCGAAAGCGAGCGCCGCCTTCGCCTTGGCTGCGCTGCCCGCTGGAGCCGATCCCACCTCGATCAATGCGGAGTTGAAGAAAATTATCACCGATTATGCGACGCAGGGCCTGCCCGCCGATCTGGTGGAGGCGGCAAAGAAGGGAGAAGTCGCGAGCGCCGAATTCGGCCGTAATTCCATTACGAATCTAGCGGGGCTCTGGTCCGAAGCTTTGGCGGCGGAGGGCCGTCAGTCGCCCGACGAAGACGTAGAAGCCATGAAGCGCGTGACTCTGGATGACGTGAATCGCGTGGCGAAGAAGTATCTGCTGGAGCAAAACGCAGTGATTGCCATCCTCAAGCCGGTTCCCTCCGGGGCAGCAGCGTCGGCCAAGGGCTTCGGGGGCACGGAATCTGCTACGAGTAAACCCACCAAACCCGTCGCTCTTCCTGAATGGGCCGAGGCTGCCGTGAAATCGCTCCGCATTCCCGAGGGGACGCTGCATCCCTCAAACGTGAAGCTGGCGAACGGCATCAGGCTGATCGTGCAGACGGAGAAGACCAGCCCGACTATCACTTTACTGGGGTCGATCAAGACGCAAACACAACTCGAGACCCCTCCCGGCAAAGATGGCGTCTCAGATGTACTTGAAGGACTCTTCTCTTACGGAACTAAGACGCTGGATCGCCTGGCATACCAGAAGGAGCTTGACGATATCGCGGCATCCGAAGCCGCAGGCGCGAATTTCAATTTGAAAGTTCTGAAACAGTATTTCTCGCGCGGCGTTGAGTTGCTGGCGGATAACGAACTCCATCCCGCCCTGCCGCCGGATGCGTTCAAAATTGTGCAACAACAGACCGCGCAGCTCAGCGCAGGTGAGTTGAAAAGTCCGGGATACCGGACGGATCGCGCGCTGGTACGCGCTCTTGTCCCGCCCGGCGATCCTCTGCTGCGCGAGACCACGCCGCAGACAATTTCTTCCGTCAAATACGAAGACGTGGCCAATTTCTTTGGCCAGACGTTCCGCCCGGACCTAACGACCATCGTTGTCATTGGAGATATCACTCCGGAGGAAGCGCGACCCGTCATTGAAAAATATTTCGGCGCGTGGCAAGCCTCTGGTCCGAAGCCAAACGTTCTGTTGCCGGCGATACCCGCCAACAAGCCCACGGCCGTAAACGTTCCCGATCCGAGCCAGGTTCAAGACAGCGTTGACCTCTCTCAAGAATTGGAAATGAACCGGTTCAGTCCCGATTATTACGCGCTGCAGCTCGGCAACCATGTCCTCGGCGGCGGGTTTTACGCAACCAGGCTCTATCGCGATTTGCGCGAGCACGCGGGCTATGTGTATTCGATCAACGATTCGCTGCAAGCAGGCGAGACGCGTTCCATCTACACGATTGATTACGGCTGCGATCCGCAAAACGTTTCAAAGGCCAGAGCCATGGTGGAGCAGGAACTTATCGCGATGCAGAAGACGGATGTTACACCCGCGGAGCTGCAGCAGGCCAAGGCACTGCTTCTGCGGCAGATCCCGCTCGCCGAATCCAGCGAAGACGCGGTCGCCGGCGGAATGATCTCGCGTGCGCGCATCGGTCTTCCGCTCGACGAACCTTTTCGCGCCGCCGGGCTGTACTTCAACATGAGCGCGGACGCGGTCCGGACTGCATTCGCGAAGTATGTCAACCCGAGCAGCTTCGTTCAAATTGTGCGCGGCCCGACGCCACAGTAGATGCACGCCTGAATCAAGTCATGCCTGAATCAAATCATGCCTGAATTAAACGAAGACCGGGCCGAGAAGAACCGGCAAATCGTCGCCAGCCTGCGCGAAACGTTCCTGCCGTTGACGGAACGGCTGACTCCCGACGTCGAGCCCGCGACGATGTACCTGCCGGCCAGGCAAGAGCCGGACGACGAAGAATGACCATTGCCGAGATCGGTACGCTGCTGCGCACGAGAAAGATCTCGTGTGTCGAGTTGATACGCCGAACAATCGAGGACGTCAGGAAACGGGAGGTGTTCAACAGCGTGATCACTCTGATGGAAGAGGAGGCGCTCGGCGAAGCAGCCCTCCGCGACCAGGAACTTGCCGGCGGAAGGGATCGTGGGCCACTCCACGGCGTGCCCATCGCGCACAAGGATCTTTTCTACACACGAGGGGTGCGCACGACGGGTGGGTCGCTCCTGTTCCGCGACTTCATTCCTGAGTGCGACGCAACCATCGTAAAGCAATTGCGCGATGCCGGAGCCATCTGCATTGGCAAGACCAATCTGCACGAGCTCGCGTACGGAATCACATCGAAGAATCCGCACTACGGCTCCGTTGTCAATCCTCGCGATGTGACCCGTATTGCCGGGGGATCCAGCGGCGGCTCAGCCACTCTGGTGGCGGCCGGCTTCCTGCCGATGGCGACGGGCAGCGATACCGGCGGTTCCATTCGTATTCCAGCGTCCTACTGTGGAATCGTTGGGTTGAAGCCCACCTATGGGCGTGTGAGCCGCGGCGGCGTGCTGCCGCTCGCCTTCAGCCTGGATCACGTCGGGCCCTTGGCATCCTGCGTCGACGATTGTGCGCTGGCACTGAATGCGATGACGGGAGCGGAATTTAACTCTCGCGCGTTGGCCGATCTGAAAGGCGCGCGGGTCGGCGTCCCGAGCAACTTCTATTTCGATCGCGTCGATGAACAAGTGGCGGCGGTCGTTAGCAAAGCGATCTCAGAGATGGAACGGCTCGGCGCCTCCGTGAGCCGGGTTCAAGTTCCCGCGCCAGAAGAGATGAACGCGGCAGCGCGTATCGTGCAGCTTTCCGAAACGGCCGCGCTCTACGCTCATTATCACGATCCGACGCTGTTCGGTACAGATGTCTGGGCGCTCATTCAGCAAGGCAAGCTGATCTCAGGACACGAGTACGTGAATGCCCAGCGGATCCGCACTCTGTTCCGCCGCGAGTTCGATCGCCTGTGGCAGGACATCGACGTGCTGGTCACACCGACTACTCCCATCGCCGCACCGCTTCTCGACGAGACAACCGTGCAGATTGGACCGGAGCGGGAGGATGCGCGCATGGCCTCCACACGCCTGGTTCGCGCGATCAATTTTATTGGTGAGCCGGCGTTATCGATACCCTGCGGCAATACGAGTGCCGGCCTGCCGATCGGGCTGCAACTCATCGCAGCGCCGTTCGCAGAAGCCCGGCTGCTGCAGCTTGCAAAAGCGATTGAATCCCGGTTGGGCTACGCCGAAGTGCCGCGCTCGATCGGCAGCCCGGATGCCTCGATGGCGCGCCAGCCCCCGTCGAGAGAAATCACGTTCCGGTAGCCCATCTTCTGCAGATTTTCCGTCGCCAGAGCTGAGCGGTATCCGCCACCGCAGTAAAGCACCAGCTTGGTCTCTTTGTC
>JAVKSW010000361.1:0-3630 GCA_039583505.1 Bryobacteraceae bacterium
AGTGGACCGAACTGTGTGGCCGTCCACTCCCAACCATTCCCGACGAGTTGACTGACGCCGAATGCGCTGTCTCCGCATGGAGTGGCATAGACACGCTCCGGATCCCAACGCTTGAAATCGAAGTTGCCGAGTTCGTGGGTTGGGTCCGCGCTGCCCCACGGATACAGCCGAGTCTCACCGGACGGAGTGCCATACGCTGCACGATGAAACTGTTCTTCGGTCGGCAGGCTCTTGCCCCGCCACTGCGCATACGCTTGTGCTTCAGCTTGCGTCACGTACACTGGCCAGTCGAGTGGCAAGCGGAATTCTTGAAACATGCCGCGATAAGAGATCGCGCCGCCACGCTCCACCCAGAAGTGCGGCATCGCTGCCCCTTGTTCGACAAATTGCAAGTATTCCCCGTTCGTGATCTTGTAGCGTTGGATGCGGAATGCGGGCACCGGGCTGCAAATCTCTTCATACTCGTTGTCCCAGCCGAAGGCGCCATCGTGCGGTTTTCCCAGGATGGCGTCGCCCGCCAAGATCGCACGCCATTCGTTTACAGATCCCGAAGGGGGCTGCTCTTTGGCGCGCGGGAAAGCAGACGTCTCTTTCAGCTCGTATGGGAAGTTGTGAAACATATAGGCGAGCGTTTCCAAATGCATCAGCCGGTGTTCCAATGCCATACACACAACGTCTTCGGGCGCGCGCTCAAGGTGAGCGTCGACCCGCCTGCGAGAACGATCAACATAATCCTTGACCTGTTGAAGAGAAGGCCAATCACCAGGCGTGTCTGTCGGCAGATGGGCAGAATCGGGATCGATGCCGGCCTGAAACAATGCATCGAGTTCCGGTTCTGAGGACTTGATCCCAAGAGCCTCTCGACAGATTTGGATGGAGTCGAAGCCATCCAGATGTCCAACATAAAAGATGACCCGATGCCGCTCCGCAATCGGGCGCTTGTACATACTTTCGGGTCTCAGCACGTCGAAAAGCCGATCACAGGCCGAACGCGCTAACTGAATCTCCTCCATCAATTTACTGGCTGTTACATCCAGCACCGGCATACCGATAGTCTCCTCATAGTTATGGCGGGCATCGACGTTATGGCGAGCATCGACGGACGACCCCGCCGTTTGACGCCAGAGGGTGCACGAGAATAGCAAAATTTCTTCCCTCTATTCCCTGGAAGTACTCCCCAAAACGGTCGTCAGTCCGTGGCGTCCAGTACGGATCTGGCGACGGCGAGCGCCTCTTCCGGAGTGTGGACCTGGCCTTCCAATTGTGCGGTTTCAACGCTTTCGAGAGCGCGTCCAAACGCGGGGCCGGGCTTGTACCCGGCTGCTATCAGATCGCGGCCGGTAATCAGACGAGCCGGCCGCAAGTCCTCCTGATCTAATTCAGCTAGCTTGGCGCGAACGAACTCGTACGAATCAGTACGGCCATGACTCGCCAGGCAATCCAGCCGGTGAAGTTCCAAGTGCTCCTCGAAACGCGGCAGGCAGAGGAAGCGCTTCAAGGTACTCAGCCTCATGTTGCGCACATCCTTGAAGCGCATGTGATTTGCCACGAGCGACGTAATGTGCTCCACGTCGTCGTTGGCGAACTTGAGCTGCCATAAACGATTACGGGCCATCACCGCGCCGACTTCGGCATGTCCGTCGAAACGGATGCGATCCGCAACGCGGAAGGTCGGAGGCTTACCTACATCGTGCAGGAGAACACCGAGCGCCAACGTTGAGCTCGGATTGCGGAGTTGCTCGAGCATCATCATGACGTGAATCCACACATCACCTTCGGGGTGGAACTCGGGCGGCTGCTGTACACCTTGGAACATCTTTACCTCCGGCAAAACGTGCGCGAGTAATCCACTCTCGTCGAGCAACTCAAAACCGCGCCGAGCGCCCCCTTCGGTCAAAATGCGAACGAGTTCATCACGGACTCGCTCACTAGAGATGCGGCAGATACAAGGAGCAGCTCGCTGGATGGCAGCGAGCGTGTCCGGATCGATTGTAAATTCAAGCCGCGCCGCGAACCTCACGGCGCGCAGCATGCGCAAGTGATCTTCTTCGAAGCGCCGGTCCGGGGCGCCTATGGCGCGAACAACCTTGCGCTCGAGATCCGACAATCCGCCCACGTAATCGAGAATGTTGCCCGAGACCGCGTCTTCCATCAAGCCATTGATCGTGAAGTCCCGGCGCTGCGCATCTAGAGCCGGGTCGGTTTCGAATTGAACGGCCTCGGGGCGCCGGCCGTCGGTGTAAACTCCTTCGCTTCGAAAGGTCGCGACTTCGACTTGCACTCCGTTGCCGCGAGTTACCAGAACCACTCCAAAATGCGCACCAACCGTTTCGGAATCAGGGAATAGCGAAAGTATTTCCTGAGGGGTCGCGTCCGTGCTGACGTCGTAGTCTTTCGGGACGATTCCGAGAATGCGGTCGCGCACGCAGCCGCCGACAAGATAAGCCTTGTGACCTCGAAACTGCAGGCAACGAATGATGTCGGAAGCGAGTTGCTCGCGCGGGGTATTACTGATTTGGTTCAGGCGTGTTCGCTCTTGCTCTTCGGCTTTTTGTCGGCCTCGGATGCGTTACCGTCGCTGGGCTGGCCATTCTCCGCCGCCAGCGCAGCTTCAGCCTCTGCTTTTTTCAGCTCTTTCTTGGACGGGGGCGCCTGCTCGTGGCGATAGTCGTGATCGTGGTAGCAGGTTCGGCATCGAACCTTCGCTGCGCGCCCATCCACCAGAGACACGATCGAATGGTTTGTGATGCGGCGGCACTTGACACAGTGATCGTCAATGACATCACCTAATCGCTGTTCATCCATGAAAGAGGCCGTCAAGCGGAGTATATCAAGAAGTAAGCATTGCCGCATTGGTACTCCGGCGCATCTCGGAACGTGCAGATACGCGACGCCCATTTGTTAAACTGAACCTTCCCGCCCGGATGGCCAGGTAGCTCAGTCGGTAGAGCGCAGCCCTGAAAAGGCTGGCGTCGGCGGTTCGATTCCGTCCCTGGCCACCACATTCCGAGGGACCGATCGGGGCATTGCCCGGCTCAAAATGCACGCCGGCGCCCGGGGTTGTCCAGCCTACTTGTCATTCGCAACATCTCTAAAATGAGAGCTTGCTATTTCGTCTGCAGCCTCTGCGGTTTTCTTTCCTTGCGCGGGAGTCGATTCACTTTCCAGAAGGGAAATCAGCGAACATTCTGCGGGGCGCGTTCGGTGCGATCTTCCGCCGTATCGCGTGCGTGCCTCAGTGCAGCGCGGCGAGTGAATGCGAATGGCGCGCGAGTTGCCCCTATGCACGAATGTTCGAGCCTTCGGCGACCGGGCCCGGCCCAAGCGGGCTCGCCGACTGGCCACGTCCCTTTGTATTCCGGGCGATGCACCTTGACGGGCTTACGCTTGCCTCGGGAACTCGCTTTCACTTCGACCTAAATTTATTCGATACCGAGACCCCGGCGATTGCTTATCTGGTGCTGACGTTCGCGCAATTGGCACGCGAGGGGCTAGGCCCGGGCCGCCGGAAAGTCGAACTGACGAGCGTCACGCAACTGAGCGAGCAAGGCAATCCGTGCGCCACCGTTTATGAAAATGGCTCGATGACGGTCCAGCAGAACATTCCGCCGCTGGAATTGAACCTGGCTT
>JAVKSW010000362.1:0-3629 GCA_039583505.1 Bryobacteraceae bacterium
CGCGGCGAGAAATAATCAAGATCCGCTGGTTGCCGCTGCGTTGCTCTCTGCTCTCGTTTACGAAGGGCGCGTGGACGAGGCTGCCGACGCTGCGGATGCCGATGCCGCTAGGTTTCCAGACTCACCCGAGGCGATTGCTGCCCGCGGTGAGTTTGCTTTTTACGTGAGCGATATGCCCGAAGCCGAGAGACTTTTCAAGGCGGCTATAAAACTGAAGAACTCGACTCCTCGCGCTGTGTACGGATTGTTTCGGCTTTTCCGCATGGCCTCCCTGTATCGAACTGCAAGGCTTCTTTGTCTGGAGGCGCATGAACTCGATCCCGATGATGCACGGATTACCAGCGATTGGCTTCGCTATCTGGTGCCCGAAAAGCAGAAGGAACTTCTCGGGCCTTTCGTCGCCGCTCACCCTTGGTTCTACGAACACTTTCAGCAGCAAGAAAATACCGCCGCGGAAGTGAAGGACGAGCTCAACCAGCGAAAAGCCTTCGAGCTCCAGGGAGAGCGGAAAGAAACCACGCTGAAGTTTATCTATATTCGAGATCTTCCGCAGTACGCTCGCGGCGTGGGCCTTGAAGTTGCAATTCAAGGCGGAAAGCGGCTCCGCATGCTGTTCGACACAGGCGCTAGCGGCATTGTGGTCACCCAGGCGGCCGTTGACCGGGCTGGACTCAGTCACCTCGGTTCCTTTCAGGCCTCAGGTGTTGGCGACAAAGGCCCCCGGAATGCATTCGCTGCTGTGTCCGGCGACTGCACCATTGGAACGCTGAAGTTCAAGACCTGCATATTCGGCGCCCTCGAAGGCAAACGCGCGATCGCGGGTGACGACGATGGACTGATCGGCGCGGATTTCTTTTCTGATTACGTCATTCACCTCGATTTCCAGAAGGGCCTGTTGCATCTGACTCCGCAACCGGATCGCCCGCCGAATCCGCAGGGTTACGATCGCACCGTTCCACCGGAGGAAGCCGGATTCACGCCGGTCTTCCGATCGGGCGGCCATCTTTTTGTCTCGACCAAAGTGAACGGCAAAACGTCCGGGTTGTTCTTGCTCGATACGGGCGCCGCGTTGTCCAACATAGACTCCAGTTTTGCCCGTCTCTCGACCAAAATTCACGGCAACGATCTTGTGCGTGTGAAAGGCGTCTCCGGTGATGTCAAGGAGGTATTTGAAGCAGATAAGGCTGAACTTCAGTTCGGCCGTTTCAGGCAAAGGAATCTCGGGCTGACCGCATTCAATCTGAACAACTCGTCGGATCACCAGGAATTCCGGATGGCGGGCACTCTCGGTATTCCGATCCTTTCCATGTTTCGGCTGACAATCGACTATCGCAATGGCCTGGTTGACTTCGACTATATCTTGGAAAATCATCACTAGCCGCCCCCGTATTATGAGGGATATGGCCGCCACTCTTCCGCCCCAGCCGCAGGTGACCTCTCCCTCCGAGGCAATCCCGTTCCAGGAAATCATGTTCCAGGAAATCATGGATCTGGAGCGCAACTATCTCGTACAGAATTACGCCCGCTATCCCTTAGCTCTTCATCGCGGGAAAGGTTCTTACGTGTATGATCTCGATGGCAATCGCTATCTCGATTTGATCACCGGAATCGGCGTGAATTCCCTCGGCTACGCCCATCCACGTATCACGAAAATCATTCGTCAGCAGGCAGGTCTGCTCCTGCACAGCTCCAATCTCTACTATCACGAGTACCAGGGCCGCTTGGCCGAACGGCTCGCGAAAGTAAGCGGACTGAATCGCAGCTTCTTCTGTAATTCCGGCACCGAGGCCATGGAAGGCGCGCTGAAGATGATTCGTGCTCACGGCAATTCCATTCGGCGCGAGAAGAACGAAATCGTTTCGCTCGAAAACTCGTTCCACGGCCGCACTCTCGGCGCTCTTTCCATCACCGGCCAACCGAAATACCGCCAGGATTTTGAACCGTTGCTTCCTGGCGCCCGCTTTGTTCCTGTGAATGATATCGGGGCGCTCGAAGCCGCAGTGAACCCGAACACCGCTGGAATTGTGCTGGAATTTATCCAAGGCGAAGGCGGCATTCATCCGATATCGGAGCCGTTTGCGCGTAAAGCACGCCAGCTCGCTGACGAGCACGATGCGCTCCTCGTCTTCGATGAGATTCAGTGCGGTGTGGGCCGTCCGGGTTCCTATTTCGCTTACCAGTTGCTCGATCCCGTGCTGCTGCCCGACATTGTTATCGCGGCTAAGCCGATGGCCTGCGGCATACCGCTCGGCGTCATCATCGGAAACGACAAGGCTGCCTGCACCCTCAAGCCCGGCATGCACGGCTCCACATACGGCGGCGGCCCGCTCGCGTGTCGAGTTGCTCTTGAATTCTTCGACATTCTGGACGAGCTGCTTCCATCCATCAACGCCGTCGGAAGTTACTTCCGCATGCGCCTCACCGAGCTGATGCGGACTTTCTCCTTCATCAAAGAGGTGCGTGGGCAGGGCTTAATGATTGGAGTGGAACTCGACTTCCCGTGCAAGGAACTGGTGCTGGACGGCATCAAGCAAGGCGTTCTCTTTAACGTGACCCACGAGACGGTCATCCGTTTTCTACCGCCCTACATTTTGACCGAACAGGACGTGGATCGAGGGATCGCCGCGCTGAAAAAACTGTTCCGCAACGCGAAGCCTCCGGCGGCCTGACGCGATAAGCAGCCTTACAGCAACTCCTCGCGCCGTCTCGCCTCCAACGCCTTCACGATCTTGCTCACGTCCTGGGCTCTGCGGCGGCTCGCTACCAGCAGCGCGTCCGGGCTGTCGATAATCACCAGATCGTCAACCCCGACCAGGGCCACCGTTTTATTGGCCTCGATGTAATTCCGGCGGCTGCCTTCGGCAACCAATTCGCCGCGCGAGGCATTTCCGTTCCCGTCTTTTTGCGCCAGATCGTAAACCGCTTCCCAACTCCCCACATCGTTCCAGCCAACGTCGTCGAGCGCAATTCCAAACACATCGGCCGCTTTCTCGACGATCGCGTAATCGATGGAAATGTTCTCGCAATGCGGATACGTTTCCGCCAATTTCGCCGGAAACTGTTTGCTGCCAAATTTGGGCAGTCCGGCCAGGAGCGTCGCGGTCTTAGGCTGATAGCGCCGCACTAGATCGAGCGCAGAGGACGCTCGCCAAAAAAACATGCCGGCGTTCCAGAAGAAGTTCCCGCTCTCGACAAATCGGCTCGCTGTTCTCTCGTCCGGTTTTTCGTGAAAACTCGCGACGCGCAGTACGTCGAGCGCCCCGGCTTTGACGTTCTTCGGAAATTCGATGTAGCCGTATCCCGTCTCCGGCCAGCGAGGCTGGATGCCCAGCACCACCACGCCATTGGTTTCCGCCGCCTCGAACGCGCGCTGGACGAAGTGGCGGAATCGCGTGGTGTTGAGGATGAGATGGTCCGCTGGGAACACGCCCATGACGGCGTCAGGATCGCTTTCAGCCAGAACGTGGGCCGCGAGTGCGATGCACGGCGCCGTGTTCTGCTGCGACGGTTCGGCGATCACCTGCTGCTTCGGAATCTCCGGCAATTGCTTGCGGATCTCGGCTTTCAGAAAGTCGTTGGTCAGGACCCAGATGTTCTGAGGCGGTATCACGCCCTTCAGTCTGTCCACA
>JAVKSW010000363.1:0-3621 GCA_039583505.1 Bryobacteraceae bacterium
GATCGGGCCGGGCCAGCGCAGCGCCGGCGCGCAGCCCGGCCATTCCATAGAGCTTCGAAAAAGTACGCAGGATGACGACATCCTTGCCCGCCGCCGCCATGTCAACGCTCGGGACTGCGCTTTTTGAGAAATGGATGTAGGCTTCGTCGATCATCACGACAGAGCCTTCCGGCTTGTTGGCCAGCAGGTATTCGATATCGGAACGACTTGTCACCGTTCCGGTCGGGTTATTGGGATTGCAAATGTAGAACAAGCCGGCATTCGGCGCGGCCGTCAACATCGCCCTGACATCGTGATCATAGGCCGGCTTGCGGAGCGGTACGTTTACGACCTTCGCGCCTACATATCTCGCTGCCCGTTCTCCGGCTTCATAGCCGGGATCCGCTTTCACGAATGGCCGGTCTTTGGAGCAAAACGCGAGCACAGCCTGGTGCAGCGGTGCGCTGGAACCGGCGAAGATCTGGATGTAGCTCTCGTCGGGCTTGAGACTGAAGTTCACGCCAAGGTCTTCCGCCATGGTCGCGGCGAGCGTATCAGTCGCCGGGTACATGTAGCGGCCGCCCTTTTTCACCACGTTGTAGATGGCTTCCGCGGCTTCCGGGCATGGTCCCAGCGGATTCTCGTTCGCGTTGATCTTGATGCCGCCTTCCGGGATATGCTCCAGCCTCGACATTTGCGCCAGCGCCCGCTCGTTGTAAAAGGGCAAAGTAACACCCGCAGTCAGGACGGAGGCGATTCGCGCAAAACTTCGGCGCGAGTAACCTCTGCCGGCGAAGTCTGTCCGCTGCTCAGTACTCAGAATGGATGGCATTGTCTCTCCTAGAACCGCTCACTCCGAATTGTATGCAATTTACTTGTACCAGGATCTCGCATTGTCTTGTCCATCTATTGATGCGCACCAGGTTCTTTACAGTCACAGGCTTTATCCTCATTGCACCTCTGTGGGCCGCGGTCGCGCAGCCCATCACTTCCGTTGACCAGCTAGTAGTATTTGGCGACAGCCTTTCCGATAGCGGTAACGCCTACTATTTGGAGAACGCTTACCGTAACCTCTATGGTTCATTACCGCCCGGTGAGCCCTACCCGGTCCCGCCGAACTACACCCTCGGGAGCTTTACCGACGGCCCGGATACATCTCCAAAGACGACTGCACCGACAGGCCTTTGGATCGATCAGTTCGCTCACAAAGCAAACCTGCCCGACCCGACAGCGTTTTACGTCAGCGGCGGCACAAACTATGCGACTGGTTCGGCGCAAACCGGACACAATTCCAGCTTTCCTCTCGGGGTCCCCTATACGTCCGATCAGGTCGGGCTTTTTACTGCCTCGCATTTGTTGGGGGCTCCCTCGAATGCGCTGTATACATTCTGGGCCGGCGGCGACAGCATCTTCGCGGGGGCGAATCCCGTAACCGCCGCGGATGACATTTACGGCAACATACAGACCCTCTCTGCCGAAGGCGCAAAACATTTCCTCTGGCTGAATGAGCCGGCGCTCGGATCCACCCCTGTTGGCGCGAGCCACGGCGCCGCTTTGAACCTGGCCTCTGCCGCCTTCGACAGCGAGTGGGCTCTCGATGTCGCGAAATTGCAGGGGCAGGGAATTGAAGTTGTGGGAGTGGACGTCGCCACCCTGTTCAACGACATTCTGGCTCAGCCTTCCGCTTACGGCTTTTCCGACACATCCGACGCGGCATGGTGCGGGCCCGGCGCCTTGCCCAACTGTGCCTCCAACGATCCCAACGCGTTCGTGTTTTGGGACGGCGAACATCCCACCACGGCCGCCGATGCTCTGGTTGCCCAACTCGCCTACAACGATGCTTTTGGTACGGCTCCCGCAGGCGTTCCTGAGCCGCTCAATGCGGGTCTGTCCCTGGTTGGATTGTGCGGCATTTTCGCGGCCTATAAGATTCGCCGCAAGAACGCCCCGCACGCCTAGAATCGAAAGATTGCCGCCAGCGGCGCGCCGTTAGGCATCTTGCCGTTCGGCACGACATACACGTGTCCCGCGTGCAGGAGAGTTTGCACTACGCCATCGTTGACCAGATCCTCGTCTTCCGACGTGCCGGTTTCCCGTCCTTTGACGGTGTTCGTCGCTTCGTCGAATTTGCCGGTTGTCTCGATCGAGTCGGACACCAGCAGAGTTAAAACACGCCCGTCATGCGCGGCGGTAAGGACGTCTTTCAAGCGGTTCGAGGCGCCGCCTCCGACCTTGTGGTTATATTCGGCCAGCGCTTCGTCCACCTTTCTTTCATAACAGCGCGAAATCGCATCGAGAGCGCGAGCGTGCATTTCGCCGGATTTCAGGCTGTTCGGCGCACCCTCCACACACTCCTCCGCTAAATGCGGATATTTGTTCAAGGACTGATAGAGTGCAAGTTCGTATTCGACGCCAGCCAGTACGACGGGTTCCGTCCTGCCGCGCAAACATTCGTTCACCCCGCGATCGATCTGCCCGTAAAAGTGAGCGAGGTATTCGTCTTTGTCCTCACGATCGGAACTCGTGGTGAACATCGCACCTTTGGAGTTACCAGAGGACGGGCCGGGAGCTGACCGGTTGCCGCTGAGGTGATCCGGCTTTTCAGTGTTCATGTAAGCATCGAAGCTGGTGGCAACGGCCGCCGGAAACGCAACCTCCTCGGAACTCCTCGACGTACAGCGCAACAGCCGCACGTTTTTTTGGCTTAGCGCAAGGATGTAGAACGCCTGGTCGCGTGACAGTTCGGGCAGTAACGGGCGGACATGGAAGTGCGGTCCGATGACCGCGCGCGATTTCACCTGCTCCTCTAACCAGGCGACGCGAAACACGTCCGCGGAACGGAATACGGCGATCGATTTGCCGCGCGGCTCGCTCTCCGGGGAAACGGCGTCCCAATCGGAAATGGTTTCCAGCAATTCACGTCCCGCGGCGCCGTACTGTTGAACCTTGGGTTCGATGCCGCGCAAGGTCTCGCGCCACTCCAGACCATTTGCTTTGGCACTCTGGTTGCCAGACCCTGAACTGAGCGGCATAAAGACACTCAGACAAGGCGGTTCGGAGGCGAGCATCGGCTTCAAGTCTTTCAGGCTCTGAAATTCGGTTAACTCGGCCCTCAAAGTATCCATACGCTTAGAAGACAAACGCAACCCGATCCCGTTACTTGCGTGTTTTTCCCGAAGATATCAATGACGAAGTCCTGAAACCTCAATAACGCGTTGATCGTCACCCGAATGCCTGAGGCGGATTTCTATTCGATTCTGGGGCATCAGCTCCGGGAATCGATCGCCCCACTCGATAAGTACAAGAGCAGGCTGAACAAATAAATCTTCGAGTCCGATGCGGCGGGCTGCCTCGGCGGTTTCGAGACGGTATAGGTCGACGTGATAAAGGCGGACGGGATCGCCGTATTCGTGAATCAACGTAAACGTCGGACTGCTGACCTCATCGGCGCTGGCTGCACCCAGACCTTCGACAATGCCTTTGGTCAGCGTCGTTTTTCCCGCTCCGAGTTCGCCAATCAGCAGCACAACGCCGCGATCGGGAAGTCGGGGAGCGAGTTGCCGGCCCACGGCGCGCGTTTCCTCCTGTGAGTGTGTCTCAAACCGGAGGGCGGACTTCATTCATCGCCTCGGGAAGAAAGTC
>JAVKSW010000364.1:0-3610 GCA_039583505.1 Bryobacteraceae bacterium
GAGATGATCAAGGTGACGAAAAAATCGCGCCCGTAGTAGAGCAGCGCGATCAGCGCCGCGACCGCGATGAGCGAAGTTCCAACGTTGACGGACCGTTGAGAAGGCTGCGGAGGGCTAAACAATGCCAAGAACGAACTACGGCCTCGGTATCGCTACTCTAACATGTTTGACCCTCTATAATCCGAACGTGACGAGCCTCCATCAACAGTCTCCGCCGGGACGCGTGCTCGCGCTGGACGTCGGGAAAAAACGCATCGGTCTGGCGATCAGCGATGAACTCGGGATCACTGCGCAAGGAATTGAGACGCTCGAGCGCACGCGCATCCGCGACGATCTGGAGTACCTGAAACAGATCTCCAGTCACTGGAACGTTCAGCTCCTGGTAGTCGGCAGACCGCTGCACATGAGCGGCTCGGAAAGCCGCCAAAGTGAGTACACGCGGCAATTCGCGGCCAGGCTGAAGCAGCACCTTGGACTGCCGCTGATCTTCTGGGATGAGCGTTTGACGTCAGTCGAAGCCGAACGAGCGTTACGGGAAACAGGGGCTTCGCTGCAGCAGCGAAAGAGGGCCGTCGACCGGCTCGCAGCCGTACTGCTGCTGGAAGGTTATTTAGGGTACCGGCGAATGGCAAACCAGTCTGAAATGGAAGGCGCCTGTGGCTAGACGACACGGCTGCCTGAATCGTCTGCTGCTGCTCACCATGCTGATCGTGGCGCTGTTCGCCGCGCTCGCAATCGGAATCGCAGGATATTGGTACTTGGGACCGTACCGAGGGTTCGGCGCCGAGACCTTCGTGGATATCGAACACGGGATGTCCTCGAAACAAATCGCGCACATTCTTGCGCAGCATGGTGTCGTTCGCTCGCGCTGGGCTTTTCTTGCCATGCGCGCGATTCACCCCGGAGCGACACTGCAGGCGGGCGAATATCGTTTCGGATCGGCTGAGACGCCTCGGCAGGTGTTTGAGAAGATTCGTCGCGGCGAAGTGTTCTACGAGGACTTCACGGTGCCGGAGGGCAGCAACATTTTCGATATTGCGGGAATGCTCGAGCAGTCCGGCATTATTGATGCCCACGCATTCCTCAAAGCGGCGGCAGACCCACAGATCATACGCGATCTCGATCCGCTTGCGCCAGACCTGGAAGGGTACTTATTCCCGTCCACCTATCGCGTCACGCATCATACAACCGCCGCGCAGCTCTGCCAAATGATGAATGCAGAATTCCGGAAGCAATGGACCGCGCTTGCCCGGCAGAAGCATACGGCTGACATTCACAAAATCGTGACGCTTGCGTCGCTTGTTGAAAAAGAGACAGCCGTTCCGCAGGAGCGATCGCTGGTAGCGGCAGTCTTCACCAACCGCTTACGGTTGAGCATGCCGCTGCAATGCGATCCGACAACGGTGTATGCAGCGCTGCTGGAAAACCGCTACCAAGGCGTGATTCACAAATCCGACCTCACCAACGTGAATCCGTATAACACGTACGCCCACGCGGGTCTTCCGCCGGGGCCGATCACCAATCCGGGATTGTCATCTATCGCAGCCGCACTCCATCCGGCCGACGCGGATTACCTCTATTTCGTCGCCAAGGCGGATGGTTCCGGAGCCCATCACTTTTCAACTACTCTCAGCGAACATGAAAAGGCGGTGCTGGCCTACAGAAAGGTTTCCCACTAAGTCATGAGTCGCATTTGCGCCCTTTTTTTGCTGCTCGTCTCTGGCGTCCTCAGCGCGCCTGCCAGCAATCGCATTCACATTTGGGAGAAGCAACAGTTAACGTTTACGTCGGCACATGCGTATTCAAACCCATACACGGAGGTGACTGTGTGGGTAGACCTCCGCGGGCCTGGATTTCAAAAACGTGTGTACGGATTCTGGGATGGCGGGAATACCTTCAGGGTGCGTTTGCTCGCCACCGCCCCGGGAACTTGGACGTGGCGCAGCGGCTCTGAACCGCAGGACGCCGGGTTAGCCGGCCAGAGTGGATCATTCACGGCCAGTGACTGGACGGAAGAAGAGAAACAGAAGAACCCTTTACGTCGAGGCTTTCTGCGCGCGACGGCCAACCATCATGCGCTCGAATTAGCCGACGGCACTCCGTTCTTTGTCGTTGGTGACACATGGTATTCGGCCGGGACAAATCGGTTTCGCTGGTACGACGACGACCACGAACGCGCGATCGGCCCGACGGCAGGATTCAAAGACTATGTCCGGTTTCGAAAGGCGCAAGGATACAACTGGGTGAATATCATCGCCGCCTTCCCAAACTGGAATACGGATGGCCTGCCCTGGCACATTGTGATGAACGACCCGGACCATACCACCGTCCGGTCAGCGTGGCTCGAATTCGGCACTGGAAGCGCCAAGAACATGACCAATGAAGGCGGCCGCCCGTTCCTCTTTCCTGGCAGGGTGCCGGGATACGAACAGGTCTTCCCGGATGTCGATCGCATCAATCCCGAGTACTTCAAATACATCGATCGCAAAATCGATTACCTGAACGAGCAGGGTTTCGTCCCGTTCATCGAAGTGTCGCGACGGGATGCAAGCGAGTGCTGGAAGAAATATTACTCATGGCCCGATTCGTACTCTCGCTTTATCCAGTATGTCTGGTCACGATACCAGGCCAATAACACGGTGCTCAGTCCGATTCACCTGGACATTATTCAGGAGAGCATCACGGTACCGGACTTCCTGAATGCCATCTACCTGGTCACGAAGAAGTATGGACCGCCGCCGTTCGGCACTCTGCTTTCGGCGAATGCAAATCCGTCAACGCTGGTGAACTGGGGTGAGAATTCATGGGTCACATTGCAGCAAATCGGCAATAAGCGCGAGCACGAATATTACTGGTATCTAACGGAAATATTTCGCGATCCGCATGCAGAGCCCGGGTTGAACGGGGAACCCTACTATTCAGGCTATGTCGATGCTCGAGGCCTGAATGGCGGCTACAAATACGGAGCGGCCGGCGGCACGCCGAAGGACGATCAATTCGTCCGGTCAGCAATGTACGGCAGCTTTTTGTCGGGAGGATTGGCAGGCCACGTGTATGGAGCCGAAGGAATCTGGGGCGCTGATATCGAGCCCAGTGCGCCGATCAAAATGTGGGACGCGTTTCGCTGGAATTCCGGAGCGCAGATGAAATATCTTCGGGAGTTCGCGTTTTCGCTGAGGAAGCGATACCAGGATCTGGTTCCGGACGAAGACCTGGTGGAACCGCACGAAACCTATACGCTGAAAGGCTACGAAGGGTGGGCCTATTGCGCCCGCACCACCGATAAGAATATTTTCCTAGCCTTCTTCGAGAAGGGTTGTCCTGGCAGTCTGGTTCGCGGAGCGCGAGTGATGAGCCGCTACCGTGGCCGGTGGTTCGATCCGCGGAACGGAACCTGGACGAATGTGGGCGATGGCGAAATTAGATCCAACAGCATCGGCGAGATTCAGTTGCCCGATTTTCCGTCCGACATGGATTGGGGGCTCAGGCTCACCTACATAGGTCCGGCGGCCGTGCCGAAGCACTTCTGAACGCCCGGAACAGCTACTGTGCTCCCCGGCTGAGCAGCATCACCTTGATGGTGTGAAAGATGATGTAGAAGTCGAGCGCC
>JAVKSW010000365.1:0-3608 GCA_039583505.1 Bryobacteraceae bacterium
GTATTTGCTCGATCGGTTCCATCGGGTCGATCAATATGCACATGAAGCTGGTGCTGCGCGATGAGGGGTTTCGAAATCAAAAACTCTTGGACGCAACGTGGACCACCGCTTCGGTTTTGATTTTGTGGTCGAGCATCGTGGGCCGCCTCGGCATCGGCTACTTTGCCGATATCTTCTCGAAAAAGCGGGTGATGACGGCCACGTATTTCATCGTCGCGGCCACCATTCTTCTTTTGCTGTCGGTCTCGCCCGCGCGGCCGGCGTCGCTCTACATCTTTGCCGTGGTATTTGGCTTCGCCATGGGCGCCGATTACATGCTGATTCCGTTAATGGCCGCCGAACAGTTCGGAGTCAACACGTTGGCGCGTGCGATGGCGATTCTCTTACCCGTCAATACCATTGGGCAGACGTGGTGTCCCTACCTGGTCTCCGCGCTGCGCGATCATTATGGGAACTATCGCACGCCGATGGCGGTGGTATTCGGGATCGCAATGCTGGGAGCGCTGGCAATCGCGATCATGCCGCGCCACGCACCCGTGCTCGAACCCGCCGCCGAGACGGCAGAGCGAAAATAAGAGAGATGACGGAGAAAGCTACATTTGGCGCGGGGTGCTTCTGGGGCGTGGAAGCGACCTTTCGCGAGATCGATGGCGTAGTGGACGTCGCGGTCGGGTACGAAGGCGGCGAGACCGCCAATCCTACCTATAAAGACGTGTGTACCGATCGGACCGGGCATGCGGAAGTGGTCCAGGTGGAATATGATCCGGCGAAGGTCAGCTATGATCGGCTGCTCGATGTTTTCTGGGGCGCGCACGATCCGACGCAAGTGAACCGCCAGGGCCCGGATGTCGGGACACAGTACCGGAGTGTCGTTTTCTTCCATACTCCGGAACAGGAGCAGGCGGCACGCGCGGCGAAGGCGAAACTCGAAGCCTCAGGGCGCTTCCGGCGGCCGATTGCCACGCACATCGAACCATCGCGCACCTTTTACCGCGCGGAAGAATACCATCAGCAGTACCTCGCGAAGCGCGGTCTCCGGCACTGCCATATTTAGGCGCGAAGCGCCGTCGCCTTTTCTTTGAAGTACTCGATGGTTAGGGTGAGCCCTTCGTCGAGCAGTACTTTGGGTTCCCAACCCAGAACGCGCCTGGCTTTGCCGATATCGGGACGCCGCAGCTTCGGATCGTCGGAAGGCAGCGGCTTGAATTCAAGCTCCACTTTGTTTCCGAAACGGGCCCGGATGAGCGTGGCGAACTGGAGGATCGTCATCTCCGCGGGATTGCCAAGATTGACCGGATATCGCTCGTCCGATTCGCTCAACAGCAGAAGCCCCTCTACCAGATCGGAGACATAGCAGAAACTGCGGGTCTGGGATCCATCGCCAAAAACCGTCAAGCGAGCACCTCGCAGCGCCTGCTCGATGAACGCCGGAACCACGCGGCCGTCGCGCAGAGCCATGCGTGGCCCGTACGTATTAAAGATACGGGCGATGGTTGTGCGCAGGCCGTGCACGCGATGGTACGCCATGGTCAGCGCTTCCGCATAACGCTTGCTTTCGTCATAACAAGAGCGCACGCCCACCGGGTTCACGTTGCCCCAGTAAGTTTCCACTTGCGGATGCTCCAGCGGATCGCCATAGCATTCCGACGTGGACGTTAGCAGAAAACGGGCCTTGTGCCGGCGCGCCACCTCGAGCATGTTGCGTGTTCCGGTCGATCCGGATTCTAGCGTTTCAATAGGATGCTTGAGATAATCGACCGGACTCGCCAGCGAGGCCAGATGAAAGACCCGGTCAACAGGCGCGCTTACGGGCAGCGGGGTCGAGACGTCATGCTCGATGAATTCGAAGCAAGATTTGCCCCGCAGATGATCGATGTTTTCGACCCGCCCGGTGATTAGATTATCGACTGCGGTGACGCGGTGGCCCTGCTCAATCAAGCGATCGCAGAGGTGTGATCCAATGAAGCCTGCAGCTCCCGAAATGAGGTATCGCACGAATTTTCATGCTACTAGAGGGATGACGCCGCGCTAGCATGCAGAGCTACTCCGTGGTGGCCGTCCGGCTTCTGCTTCTTGCACTGATTGTTGCTTCGGTCTGGCTGTTTTGGCTGCGATTCGGCAAGGTGGCCAATCGCATCCGGAACGCCCGAAAGGACGAGGATTTCAAATTACGGCCGATCGGCAGGCGCGTTTGGGATTTCGTCTGGGAAGTGATGTGCCAGGCGAAGGTCATTCGCGAGCGGCCGCTGCCGGGGATTGCTCACGCTTTTGTGTTTTGGAGCTTTTGCGCGTTTGCACTCGTCAGCCTGAATCACATCGCGAACGGATTCGGCGTTGGACTTCTCGATCGACACGGCCTGTTTAGGGTATTTTACTTCTGGTTCGCCTTCGCGTTCGCGGCGCTCTGCGCAGTTTCGATCGCCGGGCTGGCTTTCCGGAGATTCATTATCCGGCCCATGTGGTTGGGACCGCTGTCGTATGAATCGGGCCTCATCGCGCTGCTGATATTCATCCTGATGGTGACATACATGCCGATGTGGTGGGTGCCGGAGAGTTCCATCGCCGGTCACGCGCTGTGGTGGATTCACACGTTTACGCTGCTCGCGTTCCTCCCGTTGATTCCACACACCAAGCATCTTCATCTGGTGCTGAGTCCGGTGACGATCTTTCTCGAACGCAGCGGCTTCAGCCACATTCCACCGCTGGCCGGCGATGAAGATTTCGGGCTGGTTGCGGGCAAAGACATCACGCAGATCGCCGCGCTGCAAGCCTATTCCTGCGTCGAGTGTGGGCGCTGCACGGAGCATTGCCCGGCAAACAACACGGGCAAAGAGCTGAATCCGAAATTGATCGCGCTCGGGTTGCGCTCCTATCTGAACGAATACGGCAACGAGAATGAAACGCCCATCCTGACGGCCACCGTTTCGCAGAAGATGATCTTTCAATGCACCACCTGCGGTGCGTGCGAATATCAATGCCCGGTGGGGATTCAGCACCTTCCGATGATCATCGGGTTGCGGCGCGGCGCGGTGAATACCGGGACTTGGGAAGACGATTACGGGACGAAACTGTTTCTGAATCTGGAGCGGAACGGAAACGCGATGGGCTTTTCGCAAACCGAGCGCGACAAATTCATCGCCAAACAGGAATTTCCCATCTTCGACGGCTCACAGGAGTATTGCTTGTGGCTCGGCTGCATGGGGAGCTACGATCCGCGCGGCCGCGAGATCGTCAGCTCGTTCGCAAGCGTGATGAAACATCTGGGGACTTCGTTCGGGGTGTTGAAGAAGGAGCGCTGTACGGGCGACCCGGTTCGCCGCTTGGGCAACGATCTCGTATTCGGACAGCTTGCGGAGACAAATGTCGGAACTCTGCAACAGACTGGCGTCAAGAAGATCGTCTCTATCTGCCCGCATTGTGTTCGCACGATGCAGGATGACTGGCGCGAGTTCGGGGCGGAGTTGGAAATAGAGCATCACAGCGAGTTTCTGGCCCGGCACGCGGACAAGCTTCCCGCGCACCAGGATGGCAAGCGCGTGGTGTTCCACGATCCCTGCTATTTGGGCCGGTATCGCGGAATTTACGACGAGCCGCGGCAGGTGATTGCT
>JAVKSW010000366.1:0-3598 GCA_039583505.1 Bryobacteraceae bacterium
CCGCAATTGTGTTTCCGAGCGCTTGTAAGGTAGTTTCGGGCGGGGATGCGCCACGAAACGCGAGGCTGCCAAAATTCTTGTTGCCTAAAACGACCGGAACGAGCGTCCAGGTTTTCTCCACATTTGGCTCAAGAGGTTCCTCGAACAGCGCAACTTCGCTGAAATTGAACACCTCCATGCATTTGTTCACAATTAACCTGCGGACGTCCTCTCCGCCGCTGAATAACATGGCTCGATTCAATGCGTGCAGCTTCTCCGATTCCAACTGCCGTTCCATTAGCTGATCGCGTTGCAGCCGCAGCCGCCCGGATAAGTTCGTGGCCACCAAGGCGACGGCGAGAAACGCAATTAACGAGATCCAGCCGTCCGGATTGCCAATCGAGATCGATCCAACCGGCGGTACGAAGAAATAATCGAGCGAAAGCGTTGCCGCGAACGAAGCGATCACCGCCTCAGCTTTTCTGCCGTATACACCCGCCAGCAACACACCCAGGAGCAGCGCGATGGCTGCCGCAGTGGCGCTCACATGCACCAAACGGTAGCAGACGACCGTGATGGCAGCGATTCCGACGAGTGCGATAAGTGTTGAACGCAAACGCAAAACCGCCGGACTCATACGTGTGATCGCGGTTGCTGCTAGTGCCGGCGCGCCACTTGTCCGGCGTTCACCGCCGCGCCAATGGCGGCAACCTCTTCTCCGCCCGGCACCACTTCGACCGAATAACTCTGCAGCGGGCTCATCTTCACCATTTCGTGAAGATACTCATTGAGGAGAGTCAGATTCAGGAAACGGGAGTTGAAGCCAGTGATAAAAAACTTTCCCGGCCCGCTCTGATGGATGCTGGTGGCTGTCCCGGCCGCCAGCGCGCGATGCCACATCTTGACGAAATCCACACACCTTGTTTCGCCCGCTTCGGCCTGTTGGAAGATCTCTTCGGGTTCGAGGTCCATGAAACGATGCCTCATGGCGCGCTGGCCCATGATGCCTTCCAGATGTCCCTTGCCGCCGCAGCCGCAGAACTGCTCTTTGGGATCGAGCGTTACAATCGAGTGCCCCGCCTCCCAAACCCCGTCCATATAGGGATAGCGTCCGAATCCGATGCCGGTTCCCAAGGTCCAGACGCGAATGAGACGATCCAGATGGCCGCGCTTCGCCGCGATTCCAGCGGCCATTACATCGGCGTCGTTGAAGATTGAGACCGGTACTCTGCCGAACAGCGCCTTGCAGGCGTCGGCGAACACGGCCTGCATGTTGAGACCTTTGAACTGGATCAGGTTGGGTGAATCTTCGACAATCCCGTTGCGCACAATACCTGGCATGCCCATGCCGATATGGGAAGGCGCTTCGGGAAGTTCCAAGTGCCTCATCTGTTCGACGATTCTTTGAACAATGGTCTCGGCCGGAACTCCATATAAGGTATCGGTAATCGCCTGATCTTCCGGATCGACCCGCAATAGTCCCGAGATCTCGTGATCGATGACGGCGCCCACCGCGATTCTTTCGGTGAGAACAACGCCAATGCTGTGTGCCATCCTGATGCCTCGGATCAACTGCCTAATTTATTCAGGCCGTTAAAAGCGGCGGCCTTGTAACACTCGGCGAGAGTCGGATAATTGAACACCGTGTCGATGAAGTAGTCTAATTTGCCCTTTAAAATCAAAACTGCCTGACCAATATGCAGTAACTCCGCCGCACCCTCTCCGATGATATGAACTCCGAGCAGATCTCGAGTCTCGCGGTGGAAGATGAGCTTAAGCCGCCCGGTGGTATCGCCGCGGATTTGTCCACGGGCAATCTCCCGATAATACGCCACTCCTACTTCATAGGGCACATCTTCGTCGGTCAACTGCTCTTCCGTCTTGCCGATGAATGAAATTTCCGGAATCGTATAAATGCCGAAAGGGAAGTAACTGGGATTGGACGAGGTCGGCCTGTGAAAGGCGTGGGCCACGGCCGCACGGCCTTGCTCCATCGAGACAGAGGCCAAGCTCGGGAACCCGATGACGTCACCGACCGCGTAAATATGGGGTTGGGCGGTTTGGTAGTACTCATTCACGGCAATGCGCCCGCGGCCATCCGCCTCGAGCCCGGCGGCAGGCAGGTTCAATTCGTCCACATTTCCCTGTCGGCCGACAGCGTAAAGAAGCGCGTCGCCAGGTACCTTTTTGTTGCTTTCCAGGTTCGCGACCACGCCTGCCCCGCCTTGCGTTTCCTCCACGCTGCTTACTTCTTCGTTCAGACGCATGGTGACGCGATGATCCCGTAAATGATAGGAGAGCGCCTCCACAATTTCCGCGTCGGCGAATTCAAGCAGACGCGGCCGTTTCTCGATGAGCGTCACCCGCACACCTAAGGTGGCGAAGATGCACGTGTACTCGACACCAATCACTCCTCCGCCCACCACGATGAGCGTCCGTGGAATGACCGGCATATCCAGAATCTGATCGCTATTGATGATGGTGCGGGCGTTGATCGGCACCTTGGGCGACGCCGCAGGCTTAGTACCAACACCGATCACAATGAATTCGCCTGTGACGTCGGTGGACCCTCTCGAATTGGTGATCTGAACGGTATGAGGATCCTTGAAACTGGCGACGCCGGTAAGCACCTCGATGCCGTTTCGCGAAAGCTGCGCCTGGGTTACGTCGATCTCGGTCTTGATG
The DNA here is from genome assembly GCA_039583505.1 of Bryobacteraceae bacterium. Taxonomy (GTDB): domain Bacteria; phylum Acidobacteriota; class Terriglobia; order Bryobacterales; family Bryobacteraceae; genus Bog-105. The sequence goes on from JAVKSW010000366.1 coordinate 2,665, forward strand.
ACATGCTGCACGCGGAACGACAGATCGGCCATCGTGATCTTCTCTTTGACCCGATAGCTGACGCCGTAGATGTTTTGATAGTTGTAGCCGGACAGGTGCAACACGGCTTCGCGCATCGTCTTGCTGGGAATGGTTCCCGTGTTGATGCACACGCCGCCTATGACTTCACGCCGCTCGAGGAGAACTACCCGCTTTCCGCTCTTGGCGCCCTGAATGGCCGCCCGCTGACCCGCCGGGCCGGAGCCGATCACAACCAAGTCGTATTGAGGCATCGAAACTAAAGTGCCGGTTTACAGGCGATATTCGCCAACCCGCATGAAGACAGCAGTTCCGAGTATATCCTCCGGTCGGCAGCCTCAAGCAGAAGTGATTCTGGCGCGCTATTCGTGGTCTGTGTCTCGGGTCTTGTCGGAAACTTTTGTGGCGGTCTTGTGGATGCCGCTCTTAGCGGCGTGGGTCGATTTGGTGGTTCCCTTCTTCACGCCGTGAGCTGTTGCGTGGGCCGCTTTCTCGGTACCGGTTTTTGTTTTCTCGGCACCATCCTTAGCGGCATTCTTTGTATCCTGGCCGGCAGCCTTCAGGTCTTGCCCAACCTGGGGAAGAGCAGGAACAACGGCAGGCGTAAGCATCAATAGGAGGGTGAGGCATGCGCTTCTCATAGTTCCATTTCAGCACACAGTAATGCATCAGCAGTATTTATGTCAATAAATTAATTGAGATACGCCAAGTAAGTTCGAGCTTAGGCTGTCCAGGGCGTGGGTATCTGGGCAGAGAACCGGCTGAGTAACTCGTCATCAAACGAGAAATCGGGCCGGGGAAAGCCGCGTTTCTTGAGATAAGCACGATAGGTCGTCTTCAGTCCTACGGTAAACTCAGTCGGCTTGAAGCCGAGCATGCGCTGCGCCTTGGTGACGATCTGCGTAATAGCGGGCAC
>JAVKSW010000367.1:0-3584 GCA_039583505.1 Bryobacteraceae bacterium
GGCGAGGTTATCGATTTGCCGCGCTGCCGTGAGCGATTGTTCGAACAAATGCAGCGCACGTTGCCGATCGCGGTCTTCATACATTGCTCCCCACAGATACAAGGCGTGAGTTTCAGAGGCCGGGTCGAAATCTGTCCGGGCTGAGCTAATTTCGCGCTGGAAATAAGCGTCGGCCGCCCCGTAATCGCCCGAGTCGCGGGCGAGCGTGGCCATAGAACGCAATGTCTCGCGCTGGCCCAGTCCGTCAGCTAAGGATCGGTAAGCCGCCAGAGCTTCTTCGAAGCTCTTCTGAGCGACCTGCCTGGAATGGGCCTTTTGCGACACACCACGCTGCCGGAGTTCCGCCGCGACGGCGAGATTTCGCTCCCGGGCGTCAGGCCTTGCGTTCACGTGCACCTCGAGCAGGTACGATCCACCGGCCATTGCGTTTGGAGCGCAGGTCACATCCAGCCGATAGCGTCCGGCGGATGGGACAACGCTCAGCGCGCGGGTGGGTGCTACCAGCATCTGCCGACTCTCAGAATCGAATAGCCGTAGCTCCAAAGTCGTTGAGGAAGTCTTCACAAGGGCCTGGAAGAAGGCTCCTGCCGGCAGGTTGAAAAAGAATTGCTGGGTTTTCTTCAGCTCAATCCGGTGGGCGATCTGAACAGAGCGATGAAGAAGTTCCGGTGTAACGGTCGGGACAAGACATGCGCCCAAACCCACGCACCGCCAGAGCAGCCTCAAATGCACAATACCCTGCTTAAACTTAGCTCTCGGTGGATCACGTTGCAAACTTGCACATTCCAGGTTCGCAGTTCACCGCGATCGCTCATGGTGCGAGCGAGCTAAATTACGATGCAGACAATGTGGCATGTGCGGGTATGGCGCTACGCCCAGCTCTTTTGCGTTCCGCCCACTCGACTGCGACAACCGTATTTCCCAGAATTGAGTGTTGGGAGCAAAGCGCGAAGGGGTTAACCTGGTTTTTTCTGGATTACGGGGCCATCCGGAAACAATCTTCAGATTACGAACGATAAACGCCGAAACATCACGTTGAGGTGGCTGGAGAATCGTTACGCCGGCTTTGGGCAAATGGTGAGAGCAGGTTGCTGCGATGCGCGTGCGAGCGGTGAGTGAGCTATTCGCCACGCAAGACCTCGGGCGGTCGTTGGTCCAGGATGCGGATGCCGGCAAGCCATCCGGCGAGGTTCGCGAGCAGAGCGGTTCCCGGGTTGCGGCACGGCCGTCAATCCTTATCTGGCTCGGATTACGATCGAGCCGGTTTTACGGCAGTGTTCGCCTATGCGGCCCAGTTTCCCGATCCGCGAACAGCGTCGTTGTGAAGCTCTGTTCGATGCCAACCGAAATTTCGCAACATCAGAATCGTTTAGTGAGATGTCCCCGGTACTACCGGGAAGCGATAGATATCTATACTGATGGGTGCGACACTGATGGGTGCGACACTGATGGGTGCGACACTGATGGGTGCGACCGAGAGCGTCTGCGCGGCATCGCCGATGGCGATCTCTTTCATCTCGACCTGCGGCTTTTGTCCGACGTGATTGGCCGCACCCAAATCGCTCCCGGTCATCTGCGATAGCGTCGAATTTCCGACCAGTCGTACGCCGGTAACACTTAGATGGACCTGCTGCACAGATTCGGTCGCATTTACGATGGCGAGGGTCAGGAATTTGCGGTCCGCAGTCAGTGCGGCCACCATGTCGAGCGGATACGTCGGGCTGCCGGCGTTGGTCCGCGGCTGGTCCCCGCCAATAGCATATTGGGGCGGCGGTTGAGCGGAATTTCCCGAAAGAGCGACGGGCAGGCAGCCGGCATCCATTAGGTCGCGATACAGCTTGAAGACGAGTCCGTTGGTGTTAAAAACCGCGGCGGTCGCATCGTAGTCGAGGGTGGAGACACCCATAGTGAAGGCCGACATCCGAAGGAACCCGGTGTGCCGGATCATCTCGTTGAATACCATGGCGTAGGCCAGGGCGAGTTTGAGATTCGTAGGCGCGCCGGTGTAGGCGTACTCGTCGATCGACAGGAAGATTTTCTTGTCGATCATAGCGGGAAAGCGGCGCTGGTACTCCTGCCATTCCTCCGCTTTCAAGTGCACGCGATTGGATGGATGGCGCACCCACTCGAGAAGTGTTTCTTGTACCGGGACGTAGCCGGCCTCCCCACCTGCCTTCGGCGGAGCGTTCTTCGCGTGCTCAAGATCGAAGCGCTTACCTACACGTGAGTACCAATGCTCGGTGATGCCGTCGAAGTATCCCCAGCAGTGCGCGAGAAGGCCGCCGGTCCAATCGGCGTCGGAGCCAAACTGAGCCTGGATGTTATCGGGATGCATGGCGCGCGCGATGCCTTCGATGGTCATCTCGTCAGGCATTGCTCCAGAGGCAAGAAGAGTGATCGAGGGGTCCGCCTTGCGCATCGCGCGGGCAAATTCATTGTGTTTGAGAACGTAATATTTCAAATCGGTGCGGCCGAGCTCCCAGGCGCCGTAAGGCTCATTGCCGACGTTCCAGAATTTAACGCGATAAGGCTCGGGGTGGCTGTTGCGCGCGCGCATAGCGCCGAGGCGGGTATTCACCGATCCGTTCATGTACTCGACTTCTTCAGCGGCCGAATGCGCGTCGCCGAAGCCCGCATTCACCGTGATATAGGGCTCCACGTCAATGAGCTTACAGAGACTCATGAATTCGTCCATGCCCACGTCGTTCGACTGCACCGCGTTCCATGCGTAGTCGAAGGTGGGCGGACGCTTGTCCCTGTCGCCCACCGAATCGTACCAACTGAAGTCAGAGAGGAAATTGCCGCCCGGCAAGCGCCAGAAGCCCGAGTGAAGCTGACGCAAGAGCGCAATGGTATCGGGCCGAAAGCCCTCCACATTGTCGGCCGGCATCAGCGAGACGGCTCCAACATGGAAGTTTCCCGAACCCGTTCCGGTGATTTCGAGGACTCCTTCGCCGGTATCGGCTTGGGCTGTGAAGCTAAGCGGAAATTTCCCGTACACGGCCGAGAGTGCAGTTAAGGGGATGGTCTGTCGATCGTTTGCGCCGGCGCCCCAGATCAGCGTTACGTTCACTCTGGCGCCGGGAGTACCGCGAAGAAAGACGCGGCCCGTATACGGTTTGCCTTTGACCAGAGCCAAACCTGACTGCCGGATGCCGTGCAGGACGGCGGGATCAAGTTGAATGCGCGGACTTTGCTCACCGACAAATGGTTGGTCTTTGTCCATTGCCACGAATTCGTCAGGACCCACAGGACGCCATCTGCGAAGCGCAAGCATACGAAAGCTACCGGTTGGTGCGCGGGACTCGGAGTCGGGTTGGGTTGACGAGATGGGGTAGTAGAACTTACGATCGTCGAGCATCTCAGACCAAAGGCTGCGATAGACGAGGGAGCGAATGTGCTCGATGAACATCCCGTACTCGTATTTCGAGATCGGCTCGCTGGTCTGCCGCGCATCAATAGTTGCCACGAGCTGTTTCGGAGCGGTGGGCCCTTGCTGTGCCACGGCTGTCGCCACACGCCCCAGCCACAATGCTGCGGCGAACAGCACAATCCGTATCCTCATTCATCCCTCAGTGTTGTGG
>JAVKSW010000368.1:0-3584 GCA_039583505.1 Bryobacteraceae bacterium
CGCATCATCGAGATCGAAGGCTTAGACCGCAGCGCCTGCGGGGGAACGCACGTCCGCTCTACGGCCGAAGTAGGGCCCATCCAAATCCGCAAATCGGAAAACATTCGCGGCAATGTGCGGATCGAGTTTCTGTGCGGCGTTCGGGCTCTCCACCGCGCGCGACAAGACTTCAGCATTCTCGCGGAGCTTTCCAGAGACGGTGCGGCGCCGATTGACCGGCTTGCCGAGCACGTCGCGTTGCTGCGCAAGCGGTTGAACGAAGTCGAGAAAGAGCGGCAAAGAACCGTCGTCGAGCTGGCGCGTCGCGAAGGCGAGGGGCTCTATCAAGCCTCCGCTCCTGGCCTCGATGGCGTGCGGCGCGTGCTGCTGCGCGTCCCGGAAATCGATGAATCGGTTCGTGCGAAAGCTCAGGCCTTTACGCATGCCGGCCAAGCAGTTGCGCTCGCCATCGGTATGGAACGTGCTGGTGTTCTCATTGCTGCGTCCGCCGATTCAGGTCTGAACGCTGGCGCTCTATTGAAAGATATCCTCGCGTGTGAGGGTGGTCGGGGTGGCGGCTCACCGACTCTCGCCCAAGGCAGCTTGCCCAACCAGACGGTTGCCGGCGCACTTGCCGAAGCCCTCGGCTTCCCACCCCCGGATTAAGACGCGATGCCGATTCCCAGCAGGACAAGCCCGACTGTGAACAAGAGCGCGGTCAGCCCCAGCCATGCCTTGGCGTGCCTCGGGGCGGAAGCAAATTCCTTCCACCTCATTGTGCCGAATAGCATGACCAGCAGCACCGAACAGAGAGGCAATATCAAAACGAGCGCGGGCGGAACGCCGCTTGGCAGAGTGACTGACGCCGCCAGAGCGGCTGCCAGCGCGCCGCCAGCCCACACCGCCCCGCCCGCGAACCCGAGCAAGTGCTGGCGCACATTGCCGTGAAAGTACGCGCCGAAGCTAAGCGGTTCGTTATCGATCGAGATGTTCAAAAAGTAGAAGTTGAGCACGATTGTCGATAGCAGCACGCCCACTGAAAACATCAGCATCCCTGCATAGGGGCCCAATCCGAACTCGCCCGCCGTGCCCTTTGCAGCCACCGGATAGAAAACGCCCAAAGCGACCCCGCTTAACACCGCGACCACCAATCCTTTGGCGGTACGCCGGGCTTTCGCCTTCGCGGTCGGTTTCACTGCAGTCCTGCTGCTCGGCGCACTGGCTTTCGCCTGCGCGGGTTTTGCCGCTACCGTTGCAGTTCGTACCGGATGTGCCGTATCCGCATGCTTTGCATCCGCATGTTGCGCGACTGTATCTTTCGACACTCTATGGGCGGTGGCCCTTCGATCGCGCAGCCGGCACGCGCTTCCGTCCAGCACCACGGTCACCAACAGGAACAGAATGCCGCCCACCAGTAGCCATATGTTGCTCCCGTGGAGATTGAAAAGCGAAGCGACGATTAGAGCAATCCCGATGCTCAACGGGAACGCGCCTGCCATCCCCAGAAGGGATACCGCTGCGAGCAGAAGCATGTTTCCCAAATTGAAGATGCAACCAGCGGCAGCTCCAAAGGCTTGGGCGGCATGCCCGGCCACCAGCATGCGATCGGTAAAAGCTAAATCCGAGCCCAGGCTGCCTAGCGTTAAGGCGGCGATCAGCGAGAGCAGTAGGACGCCTATGGCGAAATCGATGGAGAAAAGTTCAAAGCGCCATCGGCCACCCGTCAGCTTAAACGTGTTGACCCACAGCCCCAGGCAGATGAACGAAACAACAAGCAGTACGACAACGGAGAAATAGCTCGTCGGGAGAATCACCGCACGCCAACCTTTCTGCCGGCAGCAGCGCTATTGGCGATTCTGGAGCGAGACCAGAGTCGTAGCAACCGTGGGCTGCTCCGGACCGAAATAATGCTGCTGAGCAAGATTATGGTACACGTTGCCGGCGATACCGGCTGCTATGGGGCCGCTGGTCCCACGTCCACCTGTGAGAAGCACCACTACTACCAACTTGTTCTTTCCAACATCATTGAATGATCCGAACCAACCGAGGTGGACCCCTGGTTGTGCTGTATCGGTGCAGGTTCCGGTCTTGCCGTAGAGGGGTTCATTGGGATCGAAATTCGCCCGGCGCGCGGTTCCATATTCGACCGCGCCCATCATTCCTGGTTTGATCTCAGGAATGTAGTTACCGATGTCGAGCGAACGTTTAATTCGTGGAACGAATTTGGCGATCTCTTCTTCGCTTCTTGGGTATTGAAGGTAATACAGCGTGCCGCCGTTTGCAATTGTGCTGACGATACTGGTCAACTCGAGCGGTGTCAGGCGAATTCCGTCTCCGAAACTGGTCATCATGCCCACCCCGCTTTCAGGCGGTTCGGTGGTGAGGTAACCGGCGTCTTCACCCGGAATATCCAACCCGGCCTTTTCACCGAGTCCGAACAGCTTCGCGTATTTCTCCACGCGGTCGAAACCCAGTTGCTGACCTAGCTTCGCGAAGTACAGATTGTTGGAGTGAGCGATCGCCTCCGTCATATCGACGCTGTAATGGCGTGTGAGGTGGAGCGCCGTTTCTGGATTAACCACTCCTTCGCTCAGCGAGGCGAGCGAAATCACCATCTTGACGGTTGAGCAAGGTTGAAAAGCGCCTTTAAGGGCCAGCTTTTGGTTCACGATGCTCAGTAGGCGGCCGGACATCGGATCCGCTACGACCACCGCCCCGTTGTACGGGCCGAGTGCATCGATGGCAGCTTTACGAACGACAAGATCCTCGCCGTCGACGGAATCGCCAACGGTCGAGTCGGCATAAGTCGGTTCTGTCCAGGGACTCGCGTAGAGGCGATGACGGCGGCGGCGTGCGCTCGCAACCCTCAAGGTGCTTCCGGTAGCCGTGTGAATGACGCCGGCCTGGGTGGTCGTGCGGGCGACGGTGCGCCCACTGGCGGAAGTTACAACTGTCGAACTCGCCGCTGTCACCGGCCGTCGGCGCCTTTTTCTATGCTTTTTGGCCACTGCTGTTTGTGGCGGGTTGGTCTGAGCTTCCAGCAACACCGACCCCATCGCCAGTGCGGCTACAGCCAAACTCACCCTCTGGAAAGCACGGACGTTCATCCAGCAACCCCTTCTATAAACATTGACGTCCCCATCAAACAATTCGTAAGCAGACCAAAAAGACACGCCACGCTCACATGGATCGCCACCCATGAACCGCGAGCAACCGAATACAGATTACCTTTATCCTAAGTACTTTATCTAATTACGTCAACTGAAAGATTCAGTGGGAGTTAAAGAACGTTCACGTAGTAGTTTTTATCCGAATCTCGCACGCGTCAGCGCTACTCATCCATTCACTAAATCGGCACTTTGCAGTCAGATATATAGGCCCTTGAACGCAAATCCGTCCAGGCTCCCGGACTGGGTCTTACCCCGCTAGGGCGGCCTATGCCTAGTTGTACCCCCATCTGTAGAGTTCCGGGGTCGTAATGACCTTCTCGGTTAAATCCTCAGGCGCTCGAGGCCGCCCGGATCAAGTCGGCCGCAAGATGCTGCTGGGTAGATTCGGTCAGCTTCGATCCACCGCGCGTCACGTAGAACACATCGAAGGCCCGG
>JAVKSW010000369.1:0-3580 GCA_039583505.1 Bryobacteraceae bacterium
CCGAAGGCCTGGCATACGGGCATGAGCTGGATCGCATTAATGTTCACGTGAGCCGGCCGGGTCACTACCCAGTGAATCGCGTCGGCAATATCGTCCGCGGTGAGCGGCTCGGTGCCCTCGTAAACGGCGTCGGCCCGCTTCTTGTCGCCTTTGAAGCGCACCTCCGAAAACTCCGTCTTGCACAGGCCGGGCTGAATGTCGGTGACGCGAACGGCCGTGCCCAAAACGTCTGCGCGGAGCCCGTAGCTGAACTGATGGACGAACGCTTTAGCGGCGCCGTACACGTTCCCGCCGGGATACGGAAACTCCGCGGCCACCGATCCGATATTCACAATATGACCCCGGTTGCGCTGGACCATGCCGGGCAGCAGAAAGCGCGTGCAGTACACGAGGCCTTTGATATTGGCGTCGATCATCTTTTCCCAATCCTCCAGTTCCGCGTTCTGGGCGGGATCCAATCCAATCGCGCCTCCCGCATTATTGACCAGAACATCTACCTCGGCAAACTCGCCCGGCAGTTTGGCGACGGCGTCTTCCACGTCTTTGCGCCGGCCCACGTCGAAGTGCAGCGGCAGAAAATCCTTGCCAATCTCCTTCTGCATTTCATCGAGCCGGTCTTTACGTCTCCCCGTGCCGATCACCTTGGCGCCATCTTTGGCGAATTTGCGCGCGGTTGCTTGTCCAAAGCCCGAAGTTGCTCCTGTGACGAAAACGATCATCCTTCCAGCATAGAATCCACGAGCTTTTGCAACACGGTAAGATGGGCAAACGCGGACCGGATGACAGCGGACAGCCAGATTCCCGGAGAGATTACTTCTCTTCTACAGCGCTGGAGTGCGGGTGACGCGGGCGTGCTCGACAGCCTCGTCGAGGTCGCCTACCGAGAGCTCCACGCCGTGGCAGCCGGATATCTTTGCCAGGAAACACGTCAGGAGTCCCTCCAGGCAACCGAGCTCGTCAACGAATTTTATCTGCGGCTCGCGCGCCAGCGCGCTCCCCAGTTCTGCGACCGTTATCATTTCTACTCCTTCGCCGCCCTGCTGATGCGTCGTATCCTCAAAGACTTCAGCCGGCGAAATCGCGCGCAAAAAAGGCCTGATTCGGACGCTCGCATTGCGCTCCATCCCGATCTGGCGTGGATCGACGTCGCGGGCGAAGGCATGATGTCTCTTGACCAGGCTCTCGCCGAGCTGGAGCTCCTGGAAGAACGCAAGGTACGGATCCTCGAGCTACGTTATTTCCTCGGATGCACGAACGAAGAAACGGCTGAGCTTCTGGGTATTACCCGTTCCACGGTAGATCGCGATCTCAAATTCGCCAAGGCTTGGCTCTACCGGCGCTTGCACTCACAGGCCTAGAATAGACTACCCTCGTTCCCGGAAGTTTCGAGTTTTTTGACGCAGTTTTTGCGCGCTTCGCGCGATGTTGTTAGGAACGCCTCGCGCGGTAACCCTATATTCATATTCGGAGAAAAAAATTGAGAACGAATTCCTTTTGCATCGCGCTTTTCGCGTGCTTCTTGATCGGAAGCGCCGCACAAGCTGAAAACATCTATACCTACACCCTGAATCTGCCATCTATCGCCAACGGTGCGGAGCTCAACGGCGTAACCACCCAATATCAGTTTTCCTGGATAGGCCCCTACATATACAATGCACCCCCCAACAGCGCCTGCCCCACCGTCTGCGGACCGGTCGTTCCGGGAAGCAGCGTCAAAGCTGGCTACAGTTTTAGCGGATTCGATTTCACCGCCGACTTGGCCCTTTCCGACCCGGAGGCTCAGATCAATTTTTCATCGGATCTTGACGCGAGCAACACCGTCACCTTCTCCTTTATCGAACCGGATTCGTTCTGGGCCCAATCCGGCAGTAACATCGCCTTCACCAATTCAAATGGAGACGGCACCGGCGCCACCTTCGCGATAGGCGGCACGGACCCGGCTTGCACGAACTGCACGGTGAGCATCTCGCAGAGCTCGTCCACTCCTGAACCTTGCTCATCGATCCTGCTCGCCGGACCTCTCGCGCTATTCGCGTTTGCGATCTGGCGCAAACGAGCCAGCGCGATCGGCTAATCGGATCCATCCTCATGTAGCGCGGGCTCGGACCTGACGCAGCACCGCTTCGAGACGAACGCCGGCTTCCCGGTAAACCGGGCCGAGCCGGCGATACGTTGCAAGCGCCTTTTCGAGCCCGGGAACGGCCTCTCGATAGCGCTTCATCCCCGCCAGCGCGTCGCCCAGGTCTTCGGTTGCCGCAGCCACCAGGGGATGCAACTCGGGAAGCTGAGCTTGCCGGCACGCAGCCAACGATTCGCGCGCATACTGCGCCGCTCCCTCCGGACGGCCGGCCTGGTTGAACACGCGCGCGGCAGTTTGCGTGTAAAACGCAAGCATATATCCCGCCAGGTAGTCCCGGCGGAGGTTTGGCAAGGCAGCCTGGACCTGCGCAACCGCCGCTTTCGCGTCGCCCGCTTCGGAGCGGTACCGCGCCCACGCCATTTCCGCTTCGGCGGTATCGGCTACATTTTCCCGATTGTAGGCAAGCTGCGTTTCATAGGCTTGGCGCGCCAGCTCGGCCGCAGCGGAATAATTCTGCTTCAGCCAGCTCGATCGGGCCAGGTCAATCCAGGCATCCGACGCGTAGCGGTCGGCCGCGATCGCTTTGTGAAATAGCGCTTCGGCTTCCTCGAAGCGGCCCTGCTCCAGCAGGAGTTCGCCCTCATGCGTCCACGCCGCGGGTAGTTGTGCGGTCCCAACACTCCCGTCGTGCGCAGCCAACTGCATCGCCTCGCGCAGAACCGCCCGCGCTTCCTCCAGCCGGTATCCGGATATCAAAACTCCGGCCAGATACACCTTTAGCCGAAATACAAGCGCCGGCGGAGCCTCTTTGCCGGCTCCTTTCAACGTATCCAGCGCTTGCCGGTAGTCTTCCGCAGCGGTGAAAATCCGGCCCTCCGCGCCTTGCGCAGCGATGCCCAGGATCAGCAGCGTATCTGCCGCATCCGAATCCCGGCCCAGCGATCGGAACAACGTCAGCGCTCGATAAAGCTGGCGCTTCGCGCGCTCCGGTTGCACCAGAGTTGTGTAACTGGCTCCCAGACTTTCCCGCAGCGTAGCTTCGGCCAGAGGATCGCCTTTCCAACTTTTTTCGATCGTCGGCTCGGACGCGTTCAGCATCTGCAGCACCGTGACATCTACGCCGCCCGTGCGAAACCCGATGTTCAGCATGCGCCGCAGGAATTGCGTCACGCGCGTCGATTTTTGCGCTTCCTCCTGAGCTCTGCGCGCTTCCGCCTTGGCTACTCGCGCCTGGTGCAACGCGAAAACGGTAGCCGTCGCTAACCCCAACACGAACACCGCTGCTGCCGTGGCCACCGGCCATCGCCGGCGCAAGAACTTACCGGCTCGATACAAGAACGTCTGCGCGTGCGCTTCCACCGGACGGCCGTCGAGGAATCGGGTCACGTCGTCGGACAGTTCTGCGACCGTCGAGTACCGCTGCGCCGGATCATTTTCGAGGGCCTTCAGCAAAATCGCGCTGAGATCGCGGCTCAGCGCGTGCTGCAAGCGCTCCAGTCC
>JAVKSW010000370.1:0-3577 GCA_039583505.1 Bryobacteraceae bacterium
CTTCGACATGAATCACGGAAACGCCCAGCTTCGCCGCGACAAGAGCTCCCGCCGCGGTCGAGTTCACATCGCCGACAACAATCAATCCGGCAGGCCGTTCCTCAAGCAGAACAGGTTCTAAGCGCCGCATCACGTCGGCCGTCTGCTGAGCATGCGTTCCGGACCCGACATCGAGATGATATTGCGCCTGCGGAATGCGAAGCTCCCGGAAAAAACTGCCGGACATGCTGTCGTCATAATGCTGGCCGGTGTGGACCAGGATGAGCTTGAAATCCTTATCCGCGGAAAAGGCGGCCATGAGTGGAGCAATCTTCATGAAATTGGGTCTTGCTCCGGCAACCACCACGATGCGAATAGGCGAATGTTCTGAAGTCATTGCGTAAGACGCGTTAGCGCCGCGGCGGGTCGGCGCGGCGCGCCAGAGTACGCCACAGAGTTCCGGCGGCTGCTCCAGCCGGTGTGGAGAGCAGCCGGGAAGGCCAGAAATAGGGGAGCCGGTGATCTCCGGGCGTTCGGAAGCGCTGGCGCAACTCGCCGGCACGCCGCCAGTGGCCCCAATAGCCGTACATGCAGGCAGTCTTAAAGGCGCGCAGAGCCAAGAAATCTCTCAGCAAGGGACGCAGTTCGGGCGGACAATCGTTTTCAATTGCTTCCGGCCGCTCGAGGAATGGCTCAAGTGGACGCTCGCGGGTGAGATTCTGGCTCAGACTTCCGGCATCGTGATGGATCCGGACCCGGGCAGGAAGCTGGAAGCCGACGGTTTCGTTTAACAAAATCTTGAGCCAGAGAACCGCGTCCTCCGCATAGAGACATTTTTGCTCAGCGTAAAAACCGCCCCAGCGGCGTATTGCATCTAATCGCGCCATAGTGGTGCAACAGTGCATAAAGGCGAGCCTGTGGACCAGCAGGGCGGGATCGGTGTCCGTCCGAATCCGGTGAGCGCCTTCAGATATACCGCGCGCACGCCACATACTTTCGGAAGAGGTATCGCTGGAACCGTTCAGATAGCTGCAGGAGATCGCGACAACTTCCGGACTCAGGCGCTGGAGCCCCTCGACACTGCTCTCCAGATAATCGAGCAGCCATTCGTCGTCGCCGTCGAGAAAAGCCACGAATTCCGCGCTGCATTGCTCCAGAGCACGATTGCGGGCAGCGCCGGGACCGGCATTCTCCTGGCGAATCAGACGAAAGCGCGAGTCCGGATATCGGGCCACAATCTGATCGCTGCCGTCGGTGGATCCGTCGTCAACCACAATCACTTCGATATCGGTGAGGGTTTGCCTGGCGATTGAATCTAGCGCCCGTTCCACCCAGCGGCGCTTGTTGTAGAGCGGCATCACCACCGAGACCAGGGGAGTAGTCATGCCTGCCCCACTAGCGCCACACCTGCTGGATCCGGTGCGATGGCGCGGTAGACCCGAAGCAGGGCCGTTGAGTGACCCTCTGGTGAGAAGTGCGCCGCCACGCGCGCGGATGCGTTGGCAGCCAAGGTCCCCGCCAAAGCAGGGCTCTCCAGGACTCGCGCGATTGCGTTCGCTAGGGCGCCCGGCTGTCGCGCAGGTATTAGAACGGCGCTCGATTCATGTTCAACGGTCTCAGGTACACCGCCCACCGCTGTCGCGACGATCGGCAGGCCTGCCGCCATGGCCTCCAGCAAGACGTTCGGAGATCCTTCGCTATGCGAGGGAAGCACGAACAGGTCAGCCAAGCGGAAGAACGGGCCGACGTTCTGTTGATGACCTGCAAAGATCACCCGATCCGTCAAACCACTGGACGCAACGATGCGCTCCAGACGAGGGCGGTCGATGCCTTCCCCCACTAGAACTACGCGCACAGAGAATTGCGGATGACTTTGCGCCAGCAGGCGCAACGCTGCCAGCAGATCGGACTGCCCTTTTTCGCTCGAGAACCGTCCGACGGACAGGATCGTCTTCACGCCATCTGGAATCCCGAGACGTTGGCGCAGTGCGCGGACTTCATTCTCGTTTGGGGGCGGCCGCGACTCAACCGAGTTGGGTACGATGTGAATCCGCTCTCTTTTCACGCCGGTCCGAACGAGCGCTTCCGAAAACGGTCCACACACCGTGACGACGCGGTGAGCCGCGCGGAGCGACCAGCGGTCCAATTGAACGTACAGCCGCATCTTCAGATCCTCGGCGGTATAGCCGTGGTGAAAGGCAAGCCACGGGAGCCGGCGATGGAGTCCCGAGTACCGAATCAGGAAGTGGGATTTGACGGCGTGGGTCTGGATGATGCCGGCGCCCCGGCTCTGAATAATACTCGACAGCGAGGCGATCACGGAGCGATCGAAGCGGCCTCGTTCCGGGAGGATATCGAGCTCTATTCCCGCCGCTCGGACGGCTTCGAAAAATGGATTGGAGGAAGCGGCCGTCTCACCCGGAAGGGGGCGATGGAATGCGGCAATGGAAACGGTCAAGCCGGCATCCTTATCTGCATTCACGCGCCGGCAGAACCGAATCAGATTTTTTGCCGGCCCGGTGACGGTAGTCGCTTCCATCAGCGCTACCACTCGAATTGGGCTCATTTAAGCAACGAAACTATCCACCAATCACTATCTACCAATCACTATTCACCAATCACTATTCACCAATCGGCGCGGAGCCAAAATCGGTCTCAGTATCTCATAAACCAGCCAAGCGGCCTCTCCGCTATAATCGGCGGATCAAGCCGATATCTGTAAAGATTTGGGACAGCGAGGCCACTTGGAGGCCGATTAGTGAGATAGGGCCAGCCACGTGACGATTACACAAGCGCTTGAAATTCTTCGGGCCACTCCCGAGAACAAAGAGCAATTCAAGCTGTTGCTTGCCTGCAGCTTCACGCCCCTGCATTTACAGACGCTTCTGGCGGCTCACGTCCAGAGACGTATGCGCAATAAGCGGGTTGCCGTGGCAAGTGGAGATTTCGGCAATCTGGCTGGCACGATCGAGCGTGCCTCCGAACAATCCGCTGATGCACTTGCTGTCGCAATAGAGTGGCAGGACATCGATGCACGCTTTGTCTATCGCGAGGCAGGGGCCTGGGGTCCTGCGCTTGAATCCGACCTTTTGAAGGCCACACCGCCAAAGCTGCATCAGCTCGAAACGGCAATCCAAAAAACCGCAGCGAACGTTCGGGTGGCCGTCTGTCTTCCGACGTTGCCATTGCCACCGGCGTTTCATACTCCCGCCTGGCAGGTCTCGGAATCCGAGCTGTTTTTGCAGGAACAGATTTTCGCATTCGGCCGGCGGCTGATTGAACACGGAAACGTGAGCATAGTAAATCCGAGCTGGATTTCAGAGGCGGCGGTTCCGGGCAGTCGTCTTGACCTGAAATCCGACCTGCTCGTTGGCTTTCCGTACACCATCGCTCACGCCGACCTGCTCGCGGACGGGTTTGCTCGAATCCTTGCACCCTCGCCAGTTCTGAAAGGAATCATTACTGACCTGGACAACACGTTCTGGAGCGGACTCGTAGGAGAAATTGGAGCTGCGGCAGTGCGTTGGGAGGCGGCGAGTCGCTATCAGCTGCATGGCCTGTATCAAAAGCTGCTTTCCGCGCTTGCCGATGAAGGAGT
>JAVKSW010000371.1:0-3577 GCA_039583505.1 Bryobacteraceae bacterium
GTCGCAAGCTGCTTGCTCAGCAGGATTTGGTCGCGATGGTTGAGCAGGCTTTCGCGATAGGTCTTGCGCTCTACTTCGGCGGCGCGGTCGAGCGCGGCTTCCACGCTTCCAAACCGCGCGATCAGATCGCGGGCGCCTTTATCTCCAATGCCAGGCGCGCCTGGAATATTGTCGATCGAATCGCCTTTCAGGGCGAGCAGGTCCGCCACCTGCGACGGCTTGACACCCATGAACTGTTCCACCTTCGCCGCGTCATACCACTCGTCATCCTTCATCGGATTCAGCATGAAGACGCGATGGTTCACAAGCTGCAACATGTCCTTGTCGCTCGAGACGATGACCACTTCGAGCGGCTTCCGAGTTTCGCGGCATGCGATAGCGCCGATCACGTCATCCGCTTCGAAACTTGGAAACTCGAGAATGGGAATGTGCATGGCTTCGAGCGTGCGGCGGATGTAGGGGATCTGTTCACCGAGATCCTGCGGCATCTCCGTGCGGTTGGCCTTGTATTCGGCGAAACTTTCGGAGCGAAAAGTGGGCTCGCTGCTTTCGAAAATCGCGGCGATGTAGTCGGGTTTGAAACTCGTCGTCAGTTTCCGCAGCATGTTGTGAAAAATAAAAATCGCCTCGGTGGACAGGCCGGCGCTGGTGCGCATGGGCGGCGCACCGCTACGCGCGCGTGCATGGTACGCGCGAAAAATGAATCCGAAGGTATCGATCAGAAAGAGGCGCTGAGCTGGCAATATCTTCAGGATAGAGGGAGCGGCTGATACGATCGGGGTTCGTCGGGTGGCTGGTGAATTTTCGTTATCCAATTTTTCTCGACCTCACGGGCAAGAAGTGCCTGGTGACGGGTGAAGGACCAGAGGTCGCGGGGAAAATTCGCGCGCTTATGGCTGCATCGGCGGATGTGGTCTATGTAAACGCCAGCGCTGAAACGGATATCCAAGGTCTCGCCGCAGGTGGTCTTCTCGTCTGGCGGCGCCGTGATTTTCAGCCGGAAGATCTCGACGGCTGCTTTCTGGTGATCACCGATCGGGAAGACAACGCCGAAGTGTTTCGTTTGGCCGAGGAGAGGAACATCCTCTGTAACGCTGTCGACGATCCGCAGCATTGCAGGTTCAGCTTCGGATCGGTGCACAGACAGGGCGATTTGACCATTGCCATCTCCACGAATGGCTGGGCGCCGGCGGTTGCGGTTCGATTGCGCGAATGGCTTCAGCGCGAGATTGGTCCCGAGTACGGAGCGCTGTTGAACCTGGTGAAGGAGCTACGTCCGGAAATCGCGAGGCGCGTTCCGGATTTCAGTGCGCGGCGGGATCTCTGGTACAGAATCATCGATTCCGGAGTTCTAGAGACGTTGGAACAAGGTCACACCGACGCAGCTGCGCAGATCGTCCGCAGCCTGATCGAAGACGCGGTCAGCAGCACTTCGCGTTCCGATACTTCCGTCGATGACGCCCGTCGATGAAGCTTTTCCACTCGCCGGGTGAATGAGATTTGCCGGCGCGCTCGAGATATCGTGCGTAGGCCCCTTCGTCGCACAGTTCGCGGGCAAGAGCGAGACAGAAATGGAGGAACCGCCGCGCCAGCTTCATACACTCTCGGTTTCCAAGCGCGACAGGACAAAGGGAGATTCGGAGCTGTTGGCGACGCGCGTGCCGCGAAGCAAGCCGTGCCAGACCCGTAACGAGTCGAGCGCGACAATCGCGACCAGAACCAGAAACGCGCCGCAGACGAGGGCGTCCAACCGCTCGTTGAAGATGACCGCACGGGTCTCGGCGAGCTTTGCCGCACTAATCTTTCCAGCCGCGATGGCGTTCTCAAGAGCTGTTGCATGCGCGAGAAAGCCGATGCGCGGCTCAGCGGAGAAGATCTTGTCATATCCGGCAGTGAAGGTAATGACGACCAGCCAGGCAAGAGGAATAACCGTGATCCACAGGTAGCGGGCGCGATGCATTTTGATCAGCACGGTGGTAGCGACGCAGAGCGCAACGGCGCTCAAGAGCTGGTTTGAGATGCCGAAGAGGGGCCACAATGAGTTAATACCGCCGAGCGGATCGATGACGCCCTGATACAAGAAATAGCCCCACGCGCCAACAATGACTGCGCTGGTCCCCAGCACTCCCGGCAGCCAGCCTGTTCTGCCCAGCGGTTTGTGCACATGCCCCAGCAGGTCCTGAAGCATGAAGCGGCCCACGCGCGTGCCGGCGTCGATGATCGTCAGGATAAAAAGCGCTTCGAACATGATGGCGAAGTGGTACCAAAAGCTGAGGAGATCATCGCCCAGGCCGGCATTCCGCAATAAGCCGCCGAAGATCTGGGCCATGCCAAGCGCGAGCGATGGCGCTCCTCCGGTGCGTCCGAAGAGATTGGCCTCGCCGACTGTGCGCGCAAGCTGCGCCATGGTGTTCACGGAGACCGGGAAACCCCAGCCGGTGATAGTCGTGACTGCCGCATGCGCCGAGAGGCCGACTACGCCGGGCGGAGAGTTGACAGCGAAAAAGACACCGGGCCGCAGCGATGCCGCAGCAACCATTGCCATGATGGCGACAAACCCTTCCAGCAGCATGGCGCCGTAACCGATGGGCCAGGCATGCCATTCGCGGGCGATCATTTTCGGCGTGGTGCCGGAAGAAATGAGTGCGTGGAACCCGGAGATAGCGCCGCAAGCGATGGTAATGAAGCAGAATGGAAACACCTTACCGGCAAAGATAGGACCGGTTCCGTCGGTGAACCGGGTCAGCGGCGGTAACGCTAGCTGCGGGTGCGTGAAGAAGATGCCAATCGCGAGGAGAAAAATGACTCCGAGCTTGACAAAGGTACTGAGGTAATCGCGGGGAGCGAGCAAGAGCCAGACAGGCAGGACGCTCGCGAAGAATCCGTACACAATAATCGCCCAGGCGAGCGTGATACCGCCCCAGGTGAACCACGGAGCGGACATAGGCGAACCAGCAACGACCTTGCCTGCATAAATACTTACCAGGATCAGCACGAAGCCGATGGCAGAGCATTCGAGTACTTTGCCTGGACGGGCATAGCGCAGATACAGGCCCATAAAGAGAGCGATCGGGATGGTCATGGCGATCGTGAATGTGCCCCACGGGCTGCCTTTCAGGGCGTTCACCACAACCAGCGCGACTACGGCGAGTAGAACGATCATGATGAGCAGCACGGTAATGAGCGAGACGAATCCAGCTACTGTGCCGATCTCTTCGCGCGCCATTTGACCGAGCGTCTTCCCGTCCCGGCGCATGGAGCAGAACAGGATGATGAAGTCTTGCACCGCGCCGCCCAACACGGCGCCGAACAGGATCCAGAGCACTCCCGGCAGATAACCGAATTGCGCCGCGAGCGTGGGACCAACCAGCGGCCCGGGCCCGGCGATTGCTGCAAAGTGATGGCCCAGGAGAATCCATTTATCGGTCGGCTCGAAATCTTGTCCGTCGCGGAAGCGTTCAGCCGGGGTCGCTCTGCGGTCGTCGAGCAGCATCACCTTGGCGGCGATGAATTTCGCGTAAAAGCGAAATCCGATGAGGAAGACGGAGGCCGCGGCGGCGATCAACCAAAGGCTGTT
>JAVKSW010000372.1:0-3576 GCA_039583505.1 Bryobacteraceae bacterium
GTAACGACGCCATTCATCCGGCGGATATCGGCGCGGCTTACGACCGGGACAACATCAACGCTGTTATCTCGCATCTGTTCCAGAGCGTGAGTCAGAGGATGATCCGCATGCACGTAGGGATATCTGCCATCGCTTTTGATCAAATCGCGGATCGTCTTCGGCGGAGGATCTGACGCGTCAATCTGATGGCTGCTGATCACACCTCGGAGATAGCCGCCCTCGCCCACTGGCCAGGAGGTGCACTTTTCCTGATCGAAGCGCAGCTTGGCGGCGTCGACACTGGCATCGACGGGGAGCGGGTCCGCGGCGGGATGCATCACCTCACTCACCCGAATACCGGCCAATTCCTCGCGCGATTCACCGGTGGGAAGATACACGCCTTCCTGGAGAGCGAGCGCCTCATAGATCGGCTCGCGCTGGAGTTGCTGCGAAATAAAGAAGCTGATGAGATTCGAGATCATGAGAGGCACAATGATCGAGTAGTCCCGGGTCATTTCGAAAATCATGATGACCGAAGTAAGGGGAGTGCGCACAATTCCCGCGAACGCCGCTCCCATGCCGACCAAGGCGTAAGCTCCAGCGTTTGCGGTCACGTGAGGAAACAACGTATGCGCCACGCTCCCCACCGTTCCGCCGACCATCGCGCCGATAAAAAGACTGGGGCCGAAGATGCCGCCCGCATTCCCGGATGAGTAGCATGTGGGCGTTGCGACGATTTTCATGACCGCCAGCAACGCGACCGTCTTCACTGCAAAATCTCCACTGAGTATGTGATCTACGTAGTCGTAGCCGACGCCCAGAACTTCGGGCACGAACAGACCAAACACGCCCATCAAAACCCCGCCGGCCGCAGGTTGAAGCCAGACCGTGGAAGGCGGAAGCTGCCTGAACCAAAGGCGCAGTTTCAACAGCAGCTTGACGAAGGAGACGGAAGCGAGTCCGCCGACAACGCCGAGGATGGCGTAAATCCCAAACTCCAGCGGATTCACAAGCTGCCAGGCCGGCGTGTGAAACAGAGGCTCATCGCCGAGGATGAGGTGCAGCACCATCCAAGAGGTTGCCGAGCTGAGAACAACGGACCCGAGTACAGGAGCGTGCAGATCGCCCAGGATCTCCTCGAGCGAAAACAAAACCGCGGCGATCGGAGTATTGAATGCGGCCGCCAGCGCCGCCGCGCAGCCTACCGGCACCAGCGCTTTGACATTTTCTTTGCTCAAACCGAAGCGCCTGCCGAGAACAGAAGCTATGCCGGCGCCGATTTGCACGGACGGGCCTTCGCGTCCGAGCGCGACGCCGCTGGCCAGCGTTATCGCGCAACACACGAACTTCCCGAGGATCGTGCGCAGTGAGATGTATCCTTCTTGAATGAAGAGGGCGAACTTCGCTTGGGGAATGCCGCTGCCGCGCGCGTTCGGAAAATAGCGGGAAAGCAAGTATCCGCTGACCAGCGTGCCGACGACAGGCACTAGCATCCGGCGCCATGCCGCACCGCCTGGCGGATACATCCGTGAAGCGAGGCGTCCGGTTAAAAGGATGAACGCGACAACGGTGAGCCCAACGATCACCCCGATCAGAAGGCTCAGCAGCATCGAGAGCTGGCCTTCACGGTTGGCGAAGCCTGTCCAATTCAACAACTTTGCGCGAAAGGATGGCTTATGCGTCACTTCTTCATCCTTGCAGACGAAGTTTCCTGAACGCCGCCGTAGAGTAGCTACCCGATGGGTTCCTTTCGAAGGAGGCGAATCAGAAAGGCTTTCATGAGCGGGATTTTGACTTGGCCTGACGCCTGGCGGGGCGATGACCTGGTCGCGGCCGGGTAAGGATGGGAAGCCGATGCGGTATGTGACCGGGTGGGGCGCCGAAGCTGTTCGAGTACAGGTTTGGCATGGGCGATGGGGCGGTGATGTCGAGAGTGAAGGTGGAACTGACTCCGGAGACGGAGGCGGTGAAGGTTGTGGTGACGAACGACGAATGGATCGACCGCAACACAAGCTGTGTCCGGATGCGGACAATCCGGAAATCGGAGACGTTCGCGTCCGCTGCCGTGGTGCTCTACTCTTTGATCATGCCGGCGGAGGTTGTTTCTCCGTCCTGTGCTTTGGGCCCAAGCACCTCGCGCATCACGATCGCCAGATCTCGTAGAGCTTGTGCCCCATTACCGTGATAACTCGAGCCATGCATAACTGCGAGTGTCTTCGGCTCCTGTTCCGCTAAGCTTTCCAGGACGCGCCCGGTGTGATGCGTATAGGGCACGTAGTTCGCAAACGGACCCGCTTCGGTTTCCCGCAGGGCATCTTGACACCGTTCCAAAATGTCTTTCTCCGTGGCCGGTTCACGATGGCCCCATTGATGAAACAGGTCGGAGCAGAAGAGCGTCCGTTCGTTCTCTTCAAAGAGGACGCCGGCATCCCACCCGTGCGGCACGTGCGGAGTGGGAAGGAACCGAAAACGATAGCGACCAGTCGGTAAGACGTCGTCCCGCGTCAAGACGCGAGCGGGCCGAATCGAAAAATCATTCACGCTCACCATAGCTCCGACGAGGCCGCAAACGGGTTGCGCTGTGGGCGCGAGTTCAAGCCAGTGGTTTAATGCTCCGCACTCGTCGGACTCGAAGTGGCTGAACCCAATGTGCTTGAGCTTTGAGAGATCGACGAGACGTGAGATCGCCTCGCGTAAGATCGGGAACATGCTTCGCAGTCCGGCATGAAAAAGAAGGGGCTCCTCATCCCGGACCAGGAAATGACTGAACTCCAGATTGATCTCGGGAACGAAGACCGCGAGACGGTAGATCTCAGATGCAATTTCAGTAGTAGTGACCACAGACTCTCCTTCTTCCGGGCACGCTGACGGCGATTTGCGAGTGGTAGTCCAGATACGGTTACACACCGATCGGACAGATGCTTGTTCAGTATAAAACATTGCTGAGAAACGGCCTGGAAGATTCGGAGCGGTTGACGGGCAATCCGGACAAAAGGCCGGATAAAGAACGCTAAACGCCGTTCACGTCTGTATCGCATTCCACTTGTTCTGCAGAGTCGGTAGGCGCTCAAACTACTGGGCCGGCGCGCTCGCCAGGGGGTGGTGGCGCGAGGCCGGGCCGCTCGAAACCCCGCGCTCCGACATCACGCTGCGAAAAATGGGCGAGAAGCTGGATACTCGATCAGCCAAGCTTTCCGGCTCAAGGATCGCGCGCGGGAGCAGGCGGCGTGAGGGTTGGTTCCGTTTGAGGTGGTGCGCCGATCACCTGGGCATCGGCGAGTTTCTTTTGACTTGGCAGTCATCCTCTCGTTTGCCGTCCTCTACGGATGCGGCACAAGCCTTTGTGTTCGCTGGATTTTCGAACTTATTGAGCTCGGGAAGACGTAACGACGAGGATGATCATGACAACCGTCGGCTCGCTTCTCACGAGCAGCGCCGGCGTGATGCTCGGTGAGGTGTGGCCCGGAATTTTGGAATCGCTTCGAATTGGGAATGGAGATATGAGCTTCCGAGCGGCGAGCACTGGCGCTGCCCACGCCATCGCCACAGAGCTGCAAAGCAACAGCGGCGCGACAACCGTTCCTGATTCGTGAAGAC
>JAVKSW010000373.1:0-3573 GCA_039583505.1 Bryobacteraceae bacterium
AAAACAGCTTGGACCTGATTCATTACTGTCGCGTAGCTGAAGTCCATGACTGCCACGCGACGCTTCTCCGGCTGCTGCTGGCCGAAAGCAGAAGAAATTGCGGCTGCGGCGCCGAAAACTACGACATACAATCTCATCCGAATGCTCCTGTTCGCTCAGAAAGTTGTCTTGGCCCGGCGGAACTCCTGAAAGGCATTGCTCGCCGGGCACGCAAAGGCGTTCTGCACATCATACGCCAAATCCACTAGAGTTTGCGCGGGGCCGTAGCGGATCGGTACTACTGGGCGACGGTGTGGGGCTCGTCTGATCGAACCTGTGACATGCGGATGGGAGGCAGACCACTATCGCGAAGACGCCCGTTGAGAGCGGGTAAAGTGCGCTGCTTGACGACATCCCACTGTGCCGAGCGGGCCTGCAGAGTCTTTGCCGATTGCTGGTAAAGCGCAATCACTTGCGAGGGAGGGACTCGGTCGGCGCTTTCCATCGCGGAGAGAGCGACAGTGAAGGCACGGCCCAGATATTGGAGGCCTTGATCGGGTCTGTGCTTCTCACCTGTCAAGAGGGTTGCCGTTGCCTGATTGAGCGAGTCGATCGCCTGGCGCAGGTCTGGTTGGCTCGCCGCGGCGCTCAATTTGGTGAGTTGAATTCGAACGGCTTGGATCTCAGTAGCGGCTTTGCGCGCCACAATCATGTCATTGAACGCGCGCTGAGCCCATTCGAGCTGCTGAAGCAAATCCGCGCTGGTCACGCGTGAACGCGGATCCATGACGACCTGGAAGGGCTGAACCAGCTCTCGGCCGTTCACGCTAAGCTTAGCTCGATAATTTCCGGGAACGACAAGAGGGCCGATCCAGGTTTCAATGCCGGAGTCTTCCACGTCGGCGGTGGTTCTTTCCGAGGTGCGGCCGTAACGCAGATCCCATACGAAGCGATGCATGCCGGGCGCTTCGCTTAGCTGCGGAGGCTTTGGAAACCAACGTGGAGCAATGGGCGCGCCTGCGGGAGGCGGTGCGGATTTCTCGCGACTCGAAAAGTGGCGGACAGCTTTGCCGGCGGAATCCAAAATGTCGAGCGTAACTTCACCGCCGGCGACATCGCGGAAATAGTAGTCGATGTAAGCGCCGCGCGGGGGATTTTGTGCCTGCGGCTCTTCGGGCGGAAGCGGCGTACCCGGGAAAATGTCGCTGATCATGCGAATCGCACGCGCCGGTTTATACAAATACAAGTCCTTACCTGCGGCATCGGCGATTTGACGAAGCGGCGCGATGTCATCCAAAATCCAAAATGCACGCCCGTGCGTCGCGACCACGACATCGTCACCGTGAATGGCGAAATCGCGCACCGACGTAACGGGTAGATTCAGTTGCAACGGAACCCAGCGATCGCCATCATCGAAAGAAACGTACGCGCCAAACTCAGTACCCGCGAACAGCAGACCCTTGCGTTGCGGATCTTCGCGGATGGAGTTCAAGAACCCGCGATCTGCCAGCCCATCGACAATAGGCTGCCAAGTCTTGCCGAAGTCGCGAGTGCGGTACAGGTACGGCCGCATGTCGTCCAGGCGATGGCGATCCACATCGGCATAGGCTTCGCCGTGCGCGAAATGGGAGCACTCGATTTGCACGATCTTGCTCCAGTCAGAGAGACCGTTGGGCGTGACGTCCGACCATGTCTTTCCCCCGTCGCGGGTGATATGGACGAGCCCAGTGTCACTGCCTGCCCAGATTTCAGAAGCGCTGAGCGGAGACGGGGCGATGGTGTACACAACACCATAACCACGCTCTTCGGCGTTCGCCGGAGTGACGGGACCGGCAGGGTTCGGATCGGCGATTGCGTTCGTGGAACCCTGCTTTGCACCAGTTAAATCGCCGCTGATGGTCTGCCAATGCAAACCGCCGTCGACAGTTTTCATGACGTACTGTGTTCCCAAATAGAGCGCGCCGGGCTGTGTCGGCGAAAAAACAAGGACGGGCGTCCAGGGATCCCGATATTTTCGATCGACAATTTCAGTGCCGAATCCAGGTAAGGGCCAAGGGGCGATGTTCTGGGTCTGCATCGTGCGGCGATCGAACCGGCCGACGGTGCCGTACGTGCCGCTTATATAAAAGATGTTCGGATCTTTGGGATCCGGTGCGATGTAGCCGCTTTCGCTGCCACCGACAGTAAACCAATCGCGGGTGTCGATCTCGCGATGGCCGGTTTGACTGGCGATAGCGGCTGTACCGCTATCCTGCTGGGCGCCGTAGACATGATAAGGGAACGCGTTATCCGTCACGACATGGTAGAACTGGGCGGTCGGCTGGTTGTACCAAGTGCTCCAGGTAGCGCCACCGTCGAGGCTGACGCTGGCGCCTTGATCAGTTGCCAGAAGCATGTGCAGCGAGTTTGCGGGATCGATCCAAATCTGGTGATAGTCGTCACCACCGGGAGCTCCACGCACGATGCTTAGCGTCTTCCCTCCTTCAGCCAATTTGTAAACGGCGACATTCGGAATGTAGATAACGTCCGGATCATTCGGATCGACGGTGATGGAGTTGAAATACCAGGCACGGCTGGTGATGCGGGGATCCTTGTTGACGCGGGTCCAGTTGTCGCCGCCGTCGTCGCTACGATAAAGACCGGCTTCGGGCGCGTCAATGGCGGCGTAGATGCGTTTGCCGTGCGTGCCGCGGGCAATCGCCACGCCGACGCGGCCCCACTCGCCGCCCGGAAGGCCATGGCCGGTCAGTTGCTGCCAAATCGAGCCGCCGTCCGTCGAGCGATACAGGCCGCTGCCCGGGCCGCCGATGGGAGCGTACGTACTCCAGGGCGGACGGTGTGCTTCCCACATTGCAGCGAATAAAATGCCGGGCACGTCGACAGCCATGGCAAGATCCGCGGCGCCAATCCGCGGACCTCGGTCCAAAACCTTTTCCCAACTTTCACCGCCGTTGGTCGAGCGGAATACTCCACGCTCGGAGTTCGGCCCATACGCGTGGCCCAGCGCTGCGACAAAGACAGTGTTCGGGTCGCGCGGATCGATCACGATGCGACTGATCTGCCGGGTGTCTTGGAGGCCGACGTTTTTCCAGGTTTGGCCGGCGTCGGTTGATTTGTAGACACCGTCGCCGCTGGCCAGATCGGAGCGGATGTCGGATTCGCCTGTGCCGGCATAGATCACGCTCGGCTCGGAAGGCGAAACTTCGAGAGCTCCGATGGAAGCGACCGGTTGGGAATCGAAAATGGGCTTCCATTCCGTGCCCGCATCGTCAGTTTTCCAGATACCGCCGCCGACAGCTCCGAAATAAAACGTAGAGCCGCCGCCAGGAACGCCGGTGGCCGCCACCGCGCGTCCTCCACGAAACGGTCCGATGAGACGCCAGCGGAGGCCGTTGAACATTTCGGGTGAGATTTGTTGGGCTAAGACAGAGCCACAGATTAGAAATGCGAATAGCAGAGGAGAGACGCGCCGCATGAATTCACAACAGTATCGCAGAGCCGTGGAGGCATTTCGTCTGTGTCGCATCGCATAAAATGACAACGGTCCGGAAGAGTTAGAAAGAGAGGAGACTTTTAACATGAATCGGTTATGGT
>JAVKSW010000374.1:0-3572 GCA_039583505.1 Bryobacteraceae bacterium
GACATACGCGCGTTCACCGTAACGGTACCCCTGCATGCCGCGCTGAGGCATGCAAATGGGTGTCATTGGGGGCGCTTCGTACGCACCATCATCGAAGTGGAAACCGATACCGGGCTGACCGGGCTCGGAGAGATGGGCGGGGGTGGCGAATCTGCCGAGGCTGCGTTCCGATCACTGAAAAGCTACCTGGTTGGGCACGATCCGGCGCGCCTGGAGGAGATGCGATTTCGCATTGCAAACCCGACTGCCTCACTTTACAACAATCGGACACAGTTGCTGGCCGCTCTCGAGTTCGCCTGCCTGGACATTTTGGGCCAAGCGTGGGGCGTTCCGATTCACGCGATTCTGGGAGGCAAACTGCGTGACCGCGTGCCGTTTGCATCGTACTGTTTCTGGCGGTATGCGAATGCAGATGGGTGCAAAGGTGAAGTGCGAACCGCCGAACAACTTGTGTCTTATGCTCGCGAGGCGAAAGAGAAGTGCGGATTCACGAGCCACAAACTGAAAGGCGGCGTATTTCCTCCGGATTATGAATTGGAAGCTTACCGCGCGATGGCGGCTGCGTTTCCCTCCGATAACGTGCGATTCGATCCGAACGGAGCGTGGTCGACGGAACAGGCCATCCGGTTTGGCCAGGCGATTGAAGACTTACGGAACGACTATTTGGAAGATCCGGTGTACGGATTGAACGGAATGCGGCGCGTGCGACAGATGGTACGCGTGCCCCTGGCGACCAATACGGTCGTGGTGAATTTCGAGCAACTGGCGGCGAACGTCCTGAACACTGGCGTGGATGTGATTCTGCTCGATACCACGTTCTGGGGCGGCATTCGGCCGTGCATCAAAGCGGCGGGGGTATGCGAGACGTTTCAGCTTGGGGTTGCGGTGCATTCCTCCGGCGAGCTGGGCATTCAGCTCGCGACGATGTTGCACCTGGGAGCAGTTATCCCGAACCTTTCTTATGCCGCGGACGCGCACTATCATCATTTGACCGACGATGTGATTGAAGGCGGCTTGCTGCGCTACGAGAGTGGGTCGATTGCGGTTCCGAATACGCCGGGGCTTGGCGTGAAGCTCGATCGGGAGAAGCTGCGCAAGTATCAGGAGCTTTACAAAGAACTGGGTAGCTATCCGTACGATCAGGATCCGCTGCGGCCCGAATGGGCGCCGATTATCCCGAACGATCGTTGGGCAGATCCGAACGACAAACGCTGCCCAGTCCTTAGTGGAAAGCACGCGTGAGGCAAGCGGTGAAATTCGCATTGCTCGCGGTATGCGCCCTCTCACTGCAAGCCGAAACGGGATATGACGCATGGTTACGCTACGCGCCGATCGAGGATCCGAACGTGCGGCAGATGTACCAGCAGCTTCCGGGGACGGTGGTCGCGCTCGATAGCTCGCCGGTCCTCAAGGCAGCGCAGGAAGAAATAGGGCGGGGCATTCGCGGGATGCTCGGGAGAACGGTGCGTCGCGAAGGGCAGGTGGCGGCAGAAAGTTGTATCCTGCTTGGCACTCTTGACTCGGTCCGGCGTGCAGCGCCTGATCTTCTGCTTCCGCGAGATCTCCCGGAAGATGCTTACCTATTGAAGACGGCGGGCGTACGAGGGCAGGCCGTCATTTTAATAACGGCACTCAACGAACGTGGCGTCTTGTATGGGGCATTCGCTTTGCTGAGGAAGATCGCACTACATGAAGAGCTGGATCATCTCGACGAGCGACAAGCGCCATACGCTCCCATCCGATGGACCAACGAATGGGACAATCTCGACGGAACTATTGAGCGAGGGTACGCCGGCAGATCCATCTTCTTCGAGGGCGGCAATGTTGTACCGGATCTGCAGCGTGCCAGCGATTATGCGAGACTGCTGGCGTCCATCGGGATCAACGGATGCACGCCGAACAGCGTTAATGCCGACCCGCGAGTGATAACGTCCGACTTTCTTCCGCAGCTTGCCAGGATCGCCGATGTGTTTCGGCCTTGGGGTGTGCAACTTTCGATTGCAATCGATTTCAGCAGCCCGAAGACGATCGGGCACTTAGATACTTTCGACCCGCTGGATCCAAGAGTAGCGGCGTGGTGGAAAGAGAAGACCGACGAGGTTTACCGAGCGGTTCCGGATCTGGGCGGATTCCTGTTGAAAGCGGATTCCGAAGGGCGGGTAGGGCCGTCTACCTATGGCCGGACGCATGCCGACGCGGCGAACGTCATTGCCCGGGCGCTGAAGCCGCACGGAGGTGTGCTGATCTATAGAGGATTTGTTTATAACCACCACATGGATTGGCGCAACTTGAAGAATGACAGAGCGCGGGCCGCGTACGACAATTTCGCAAAGCTGGACGGGCAGTTTGACGATAACGTGCTCGTGCAAATCAAATACGGGCCGATTGATTTTCAGGTGCGTGAGCCCGTTTCGCCGTTATTGGGAGCGCTGAAGCAAACCAACGAAACGCTCGAGCTGCAAGTGACGCAGGAGTACACAGGCCAGCAGCATCATCTCTGTTTTTTACTTCCGATGTGGAAAGAGGCGCTGGATTTCGATTTGCATGTGGCAAATGCGCCCACCTTGGTCAAAGACATCATCGCGGGGCGGACCTTTCATCGGCCGAGCGGTGGCTTCGTTGCCGTAGTGAACGTCGGACGCGATGCGAACTGGCTGGGTCATGACCTGGCCATGGCGAACTTATACGCGTTCGGCCGTATCGCGTGGAATGCAAATCTGGGATCGCGTTCCATCGTGGAGGAGTGGACGCAGTTGACGTTCGGGCATGATGCGCGCGTCGTCGACACAATCGCGAACATGCAGCTACGCTCGTGGCGCGTTTATGAGGAGTACACGGGCCCTCTGGGCGTCGGGGGATTGACCAATATTATCGGCATTCATTATGGACCAGGCATCGAATCGTCCGAACGAAACGGCTGGGGACAATGGCATCGCGCCGATGAGAATGGAATCGGCATGGATCGAACCGTTGCGACGGGTACGGGGTTCATCGGGCAGTATTCATCGGTGGTGGCGAGCATGTATGAGTCGCTAAAAACCTGCCCCGACAACTTGCTGCTGTTCTTTCACCATGTTTCGTACAAGTACGTCCTGCATTCCGGGAAAACAGTGATTCAGCATATCTACGATTCGCATTATGACGGAGCGGCGGAAGCAGCAACTTTCCCGGAACAATGGAAGTTGCTCGATGGACGAATCGACGAAGAGCGCTATGAAGCGGTGTTGAGGAAGCTGCAATACCAAGCCGGACATGCGATCGTCTGGCGAGACGCAATCTGCAATTGGTTTTTCCGTGAATCGCACATCGCGGATACAAGAGGGCGTGTAGGACGACATCCCGACCGCATCGAAGCGGAAGCGATGGCGCTCAGCGGTTATGTGGCCACGCCCATTACTCCCTTGGAGGATGCTTCGGGCGGGAAAGCGGTGGTCTGTCCTGGCGCGCGATGCACACTGACGACGCGCTTTGAGGGAAAGGCTGGATGGTACGACATTGTGATCCAGTATTTCGATCAGAACAACGGCGCGTCGCAGTTCGAAGTCTCAGACGGCGACCAGCTATTAGGGAGA
>JAVKSW010000375.1:0-3564 GCA_039583505.1 Bryobacteraceae bacterium
GCGCATTGTTTAATTTCTACAACCGCTGGGTCGACGCAAGCGGCGTTCATCCGATGAGCGATGAAGCTCATGCGGCAGGAGCGAAGCGATCGGCACTCCATGGTTACTCAAGGAGCTCCCAGCCGCCGCCACAACCACCGGATAAGTAATTGAATGGAGCGTCAAAGCGCAAAACGGTGGTTCATTGCGGGAAATGTACAGGGAGTCGGATTCCGCTACTTTGTACAGCGGAAGGCGACAGCTCTCGGGCTTTCGGGTTGGGCTCGCAACCTGGACGACGGCAGGGTAGAAGTGTACGCCATAGGCCCGGCGGCACGGCTCAGCGACCTGGCAGCGGCCTTGCACAAAGGGCCGCACATGGCGCACGTCCGGACAGTGGAAGAGCGGGAGGAAGCGGTGGAACGGGTTTCAGGGTTCGCGATGCGTTGAGCTGGGTTAGAGGGCGACTGCGGCGCCTGCGTGTTCCACTTCTTCGGTTTGCACGGCGTTGTTGAAGCTGTAGCCGAAGCCGCGAACAGAGCGAATCAGCAGCGGATTGGCCGGGTCGCTTTCAATCTTTTGCCGGAGACGCAGAATGTAAACATCGACGGTGCGATCCGTAACGGCGCGGTCGTGGCCCCAGACAGCGTCCAGCAACTGCTCGCGGCTGAACACGACGGCGGGACGGCTCATGAGGAATTCGAGCAGACGAAATTCGGTGGCCGTCAAGGTGAGCGGCGTGCCGTCCAGCCGAGCCTCGCAACGGCTGCGATCCAGGGCGAGATTCGCCGCTTTCAAGATACGCGTCGCGCTGGTCTGTCCCCGGAACTGAATCTTGATTCGCGCAATGAGCTCGCGGACAAAGAACGGCTTCACGATGTAATCGTTTGCACCGAGCTCCAGGCCGACGATGCGGTCGGTCTCCGATGCTCGCGCCGTTAGAAAGATGAGAGGGATGGGCGCAAGGTCCGGATGCTGGCGGATCGCTTTGCAGATTTCGAGGCCGTCGGAATCGGGCAGCATGATATCGAGCAGGATGAGGTCCGGACGCTCCCGGCGGCATAGCTCGATCACTCCCCTTCCAGTCTGAGAGCCGACGACGGCGAAGCCCTCCTTCTCGAGGTTGTATTTCACCAAGGAGTACAGGTCCGCATCGTCTTCAAAAATCGCTATTTTTCTCATAATGCCGCAAGCGCGGCGTCCTCAGAAACAGAGTAACCGAACGACCATTACAAAACAGTTACAGTTTGGTGAATTGCGTCTGAATTGAAGGCAGGTTCAGGCTTTGGATGTCGTGCGAACGAACTCAGGGTATAAATACAGGGATGGCGATTCAGAGAAATAGGGTGACCTATGCGGCGAGTGTCGGTCTGGTGTTTGCATTTTCGCTCTTAGGTCAAGGGCAGCGTGATACATACAACCCGGCACTGTGGTCGGGGATGCGTTATCGAATGATCGGCCCCGAGCGTGGCGGGCGCGTTACCGCGGTCACGGGCGTCCCATCGCAACCGTATACGTTCTACATGGGTTCGACAGGCGGAGGGGTTTGGAAGACGACCGACGCGGGCCACAGCTGGGTGAACGTATCGGATGCATTCTTCGCGGTGGGCTCCATGGGCGCGATTGAAGTGTCGCTATCGGATCCAAATATCGTTTACGCCGGCACGGGTTCGTCGAAGATTCGCAGCAACGTGTCGATCGGGCGCGGAATTTACAAGTCAAGCGATGCGGGGAAGGCGTGGACGTTTATAGGATTGCGCGACGTTGGCCAGATTGCCACCATCCGTGTGCATCCGGCGAATCCGGACTTGTTATATGTGGCAGCGCTCGGAAATCCATTCGTACCGAATAAGGATCGCGGCGTTTTTCGCTCGAGGGATGGCGGAAAGACCTGGGAAAACGCGCTTCATCTTTCCGATGAGCTCGGCGCTGCCGATCTGGAGCTTCAGCCCGGCCATCCCGATGTGATCTTCGCCTCCATGTGGCATGGGCAACGAAAACCATGGACTATCATCAGCGGCTCGCAGGACGGCGGCATTTACAAGAGCACCGACGCGGGCGACCACTGGACCAAGCTTACCGGCGGCTTACCGAATCAGCTCTTCGGGCGCAGCAACATTGCGATTTCTGCAGCCAATCCAAATCGCATTTATGCGCTGGTAGAGGCGAAACCGGGCTCCGGGTTGTACCGGTCAGAAGATGCGGGCGCCACCTGGACCTTGATCAACGCATCACAATCGCTGATCACGCGACCGTTCTATTACACGACACTGGGAGTGGACCCCAATAATGCCGACGTGGTGTGGATAGGAGACGAAGGATGGTTCAAGAGCGCGGACGGCGGCAAGAGCTTTCATCCAATGCCCGTTCCGCACGGCGACAATCACGATGTCTGGATCAACCCGAAGAATTCGGCATACATGATCCAGGCCAATGATGGGGGCGCGAACGTTTCGCTGGACGGGGGACGGACATGGAGCACACAAACCAATCAGCCCACGGCAGAAGTCTACCAAGTTGCGGTGGATAATCAGTATCCCTATCGCGTGTACGGTGCGCAGCAGGACAACACGACGGTGATCGTGCCGAGTCTTGCGCCCCCGACTGGACAGGAATTTCGCGTCGGACCCGGGTGCGAAACGGGCCCGATCATCCCCGACCCTGCGAATCCACAGATCGTATACGGCGGCTGCAAGGGGCAATTCAGCCGTCAGGATATGAGGACCAACGACGAACAGCAGTACTGGGTGGGCGGCGAGTCGCTTTACGGGAACGCCGGAAGCGACTTGACATACCGGTTCCAGCGCGTTTCCCCGATGGAGGTTTCGCCGCACGCACCGCATGCCGCGTACTACGGGTCGCAGTATGTACATCGGACCTTGGATGGCGGTGTGAGCTGGGAACGCATCAGTCCCGATCTGACGGCGCACCCGCCCGGGACGCAGGGTGCCAGCGGCGAGCCCATTACGCGCGACGCAACGGGCGAGGAGGTCTACAGCACGCTGTACTCGATCCGTGAATCTCCTGTGCAGAAAGGCCTGATTTGGACGGGGTCGAACGATGGCCTCGTTTCCGTAACGCGGGATGATGGCAAGACCTGGACTAACGTGACTCCGAAAGACTTGCTGCCGGGTGGGCGCGTGCAAAACATTGAACCGAGCCCGCGCCGGGCCGCCACGGCCTACGTTGCGATCTATCGTTATCTGCTGGGCGATTTTGCACCGTATCTCTACCGTACTGACGATTTCGGCAAGACCTGGGTGCGTCTGACGGATGGGAAGAACGGAATCGCAGAGGACGAGCCTACCAGAGTTATCCGCGAAGATCCGGATCGAGCCGGGCTATTGTACGCGGGGACAGAATTCGGAATGTATATTTCTTTTGACAACGGCGCTCGCTGGCAATCGTTCCGATTAAACCTGCCGGCGACACCGGTCACGGATATAAAAATTGCGCATGACGACCTGGTCGTTTCCACACAGGGCCGCTCCTTCTGGATATTGGACGATCTCAGTCCCTTGCACCAGTTGAATGCCAAGGTGGCGGGAGGGCAGGCTTTTTTGTTTGAGCCGCAACATGCAGTTC
>JAVKSW010000376.1:0-3562 GCA_039583505.1 Bryobacteraceae bacterium
GGCTCAGGAAGCCTGTCCATGTACTGCTCGGAGGCCGAGTGCTTCTCGAAATCGAAGATGGGAGACAACATCTGCCGGATGTCGGACGCCTTCAGGGAAGGAACGCTCCCCGGGAACACGATGGCAATGTGCGAACCGTTCGCCTGCCGCGCGTTTTGGTTTACCGGGACCGCGGTGGGAGCGCCATCCATATCCACCTCTACGTTGTCGTACCAATGCCCGTTCTTGGTTCCACCGTTGATTTCAAGCAGGATCTTGTTGGATTGTATTTGGACTCGGGTGATCTGGACTTGATCTCCCAGGCGCGCAGCCGGACCGTTTTCGCGCATCGAGTCCTCCCACACGCTCTTGTCGTAGGTGCCGTTGCTGTGAAACACGAGCGGCTTTTTTGCGTGGGGCAGTGCAACCCTTAGAGTCGCGAACTCCGCGTTGAGACCGCGTTCGATCTCCATCCGCTCATCGAAGCTGAGTTTGTCGGCCTTGAGGTTTGGGCAAATCGCGAGCAGAACGCCCGCGACTGCAAAAGCAGTTACAAGGGTTCGTTTAGATTGCGGGCGATGGCTGCCACTTGCGGTTGGACGGGCGCCTTGGCGAGGGCGAAAATTAAGGCCACTCCGAAGATGGTCGTCAGCAGCCCGCCTTCCGGTCCATAATTGCCACCGCTCCACAGAGGCGTCAAATCCCATCGGTAGAAGTACCTCGTAACCTCGATTGTAAGCCCGCTGAGGTTGACTCCGAACAGCGGGAGCACGGCATTCCACCCGTAATGCAGGCCGATCGGCAGCCACAGATCGTGGCTCCTCAGAAATGCATACCCAAGGAGAATGCCCCACAAGATGGTGTTCACAATTCCTAACGTCGTGGCATAAGGGTTGCCGGAATGCGCCAGGCCGAACAGGACGGCAACCGGCAGAACGGTTGCGAACGGTCCCATCTTTTGGATGAGGAGCTGGAAAGCATATCCGCGAAAGATCATCTCTTCGCCGAAGGCAGCCGTGAGCAGCACCAGAAGGTAGAAGACCAGCCCCAGCCAATTGAATTGGGGATTCGGACGCGGTACCAGATGTCCAGTGCCTGCCAGCAGAGGCGCGGCGAGCATTAGGGCGGCTGCTCCCGCGCCGAACAACACACCTAATCCAAAGTTACGGCCCGATGCACGGCCGGTCTGCAGGCCAATATCGGTAAACGGCCGCCGGTCAAAGATCCTCATCGTGAGCAGGTTCGCAAGCAGGCCCGTAGCACAGAGGCCGATGGTGCCGGCCACGACGACGCCGAGCACAAGGAACACCAGGCTCAACAGACGCAAGCCGATAATCACGATGGCGATGAAGAATGCGACCCGTATGACAATCCCGATACGCGTGTCCCGCGGTGGTGGTGGAACGTCGATACCTGCGTGTGGATCCATTGAGAAGGTCGGAGGCCGGAAAATTCCTCGTATGCTAGTACTTTGAAAGCGATCTGGGCGCGAAGTACTAAATCTAATCCTAACTTTCGTTCTGGTGGAACGCGCTCACCTTACCCGCCAGAGAGTCCGATGAGAAAGTATGGACGAACGGCGAATTGATAATCGGCTACTGTGTGCGGAACTGGTGGAAGTGATCTTCGAGGACGACTTGGGGCGCAAGCGCAGGCGAGTCGCCAATCTCGAAGACATCTCGCTCACCGGAATCTGCCTTCAACTGGAAAAGGCGGTCCCTCCGGGCACGGCCATCACTATGTCTTACGGCGACGGCGAACTGGTAGGAATCGTTCGCTATTGCGTGTTCCGGGATATCGGGTATTTCCTCGGAATCCAATTAGAAGAGGGCTGCCGCTGGTCGACCCAGCATTTCAAGCCGCAGCATCTACTCGACCCGCAAGAACTGATGGATCGCGCCATGACCCGGCATGGGGCAAATGTCGGAGCGGGCGTAAACCAGCCAGCGCAGTAAAATTCATATACGACGCGCAATCAACCACCGCCAGCAACCGGGGTCTACGCGGCTCTCGCCACTCCGCGACGGCCCAATTCGATCGAGGCAGATGGCGCTGCGTTACTCGATTACCTGGACACGGTGGTTCGCGCGGGCGTAGACGGGCTGGTGCTGTTTGGTTCAACCGGCGAGTTCGTTCACTTCGACGTGGCCGAACGAATGCGTGTCCTGGCGCTGGCCATCCGCCGCAGTCGCGTGCCGGTTCTGGTGAATGTCTCGCATTCCACGCTGGCGGGCGCTATCGATGTGGCGGAGAACGCGATCAGTGCGGGGGCGGCCGGCATTTTGGTGATGCCGCCGTACTTTTACCGCTACAGCGACGCTCAGCTTGCCGCCTTTTATCGGCAATTCGTTGCGGCCGTTGGAGCGAAAACGCGCATCTATCTGTACAACCTGCCGCCTTTTACGACTCCGATCTCGGCGCATCTGGCAGCAGAGTTGCTTGGATCCGGAACCTTCGCGGGTATTAAGGATTCGAGCGGTGACTGGCAGCTTTTCGAAGCGCTCCGGGATCTCAGTACCAGAACACCGTTCGCTTTGCTGGTCGGAAGCGAGTCGATTTACCTGGAGTGCCGCCTGGCAGGCGCGGATGGAATCGTCTCCGGAGTAGCGGCGGCCATACCCGAGCTGCTGGTCGCCATCGAGCGAGCGGTTCGCTCGAACAACAACGACCAGGCGCACCGCTTCAATGCACGGCTTCAAGAATTTGTCGTATGGGTGAATAGATTTCCAGCGTCGATCGCTATTAAGCAAGCCGCGTTTGCGCGCGGCTGGAAGCTCAATCACTTCCCGTTCTCATTCGACGAAGATACCCAGGCCGATCTGGCCGGCTTTCATCACTGGCTGCAGGCCTGGCTGCCGACCGTGCTGCAAGAGTGCAACGAAGCGGCAGCGGTGAGAGCGTAGGATAGCTCTAATGACTCCCGAAGAGTTTCGCGCGGCAGCGTACCGCCACGCCGATTGGATCGCCGACTATCTCGAACGCGTACGCGAGTTCCCCGTAACCACCGCACTGCAACCGGGAGAACTGATCACAGCGCTGCCGAAGACGGCGCCAGAGAAGGGCGAGGCGATTGAGAAGATATTCGAGGACTTTCAAGCGACGATTTTCCCGGCATTGACGCTGTGGAATCATCCGCGATTCTTCGCTTACTTTTCGGTGTCGTCCACTCCGCCCTCTATTCTCGCGGACTTTCTGGCGGCGACCTTAAACGTGAACGCGATGCTGTGGAAGTCCTCGCCCGCTGCCACCGAGCTAGAACAGGTGACGCTGGCGTGGCTCCGGGAATGGCTGTCACTGGATGAAAGTTTCTTCGGCATCATTTACGACACCGCATCGGTCGGGGTCCTGCAAGCGATCGGCGCAGCGCGTCAATGGGTGGATCCTGAATCCCGGGTGAAGGGGATGCGCACTCCTCTGACCGTGTACGTGTCGGAGCACACACACTCGTCGGCGGAGAAGGCCGGCATCACGTTGGGCTTTGGACAGGAAAACGTTCGCCGCATCCCGGTGGATGGGCAATTCCGCATGCGGCCCGAACTGCTTGCACAAGCCATCGAGGCTGATCTCGCGGCGGGCAAGCGGC
>JAVKSW010000377.1:0-3560 GCA_039583505.1 Bryobacteraceae bacterium
CCTGCGTAGGGAGTGATGGTTGCGCCGATCACCTTGATGCCGTGGGCGTGCGCGCGTGCGATCATCTGGACATAAGCGGCGAGGATACGCTCGACGAGCGCGGTGTGCTGAGGAGCAGGCGCGTCGGCGTCGCGAGCCAGCGTGCCAAGATCGTTCACGCCTTCCAGCACGATCAGAAAACGCACGCCCGCGGGCGCCAGCACATCGCGATCGAACCGGGCCATTGCGTTCGGCCCCAAGCCATCGAGCAACACGCGGTTGCCGCCAATGCCCTCGTTGAGGACGCTCAGGTTTCGCGTGGATGGCGCGGTCTGCAGCCGACGCGCAAGATCGTCCGGCCAGCGGTTGTTCGCGTTAACGGTGGCGCCATGCCCATCGGTGATCGAATCACCCAGCGCCACGATCGCAGCGGCGTGAGGCGGAGCGGCGATATCCACCTCTGAAATTTGGTACCAGTGCTCCACGGTTTTGGCATTGGGCAGATCCGCGGCCGCGACCATGTCTCCATGGACGTAGTAGGACGTGGCACGAGAGCCTGGATGCCCGGTTTGGCGTGCGGGCGGAGTATCCATATGGACTGTGATGGCGAGATCCGACAGGGAAGCAGCGTGAAAAGGCAGGGGATCGGAAACGTAATCGGCGCCTGCCGGGATGAGCACATCCGGTTTGCCGTTGAACGTGAGGGCGCTGTCGGTTGAGGGTTTGATTTCGGCGGTGGCGGCGGAAACAGGGATCGCGACATGCGCGGAAGTGAGTTGCAAAGGTGCGGTGCCAAACGCATTCGAAAAGTGCACTCGGATTTGCGTGCCACCGATGGAAAGATGCACGATCTGCCGCAGCGTGGTATCGCGCAGCTCGTCGGGCGCAAGTGCATTTTGAGGTTCAGGGATCTGCTGGGAGGCAGCCCAGGAGCCGACCCAGTGGACCGGCGGCGGGATGGTCTGCGCTTCCGCCGGGATGGATGCGGAGCTTAAGAAGGCCAGCAGGAATGCGGCTCGAAGAATCGCCTTCACGAGTGAGAGCCGGCTTACTGCCTGGTTGATTTGCCTGCCATGGTTGACCAGTTGGCACCGTCATCGATCGCGATAGTGCGGGTGGTGTAAAGCGCTATTATATGCCCGGTCGAATTTCCCGGGTCCGCGGCTTCGAAAGCTACTGAAGGTTTACAAAGGGTTTGACATTTGGTTCGACGCTGCGGCCGGTTCACTCCAGCAATCCGCTTCGAAAAGAGCGGGACGTTTGGGTGTTCCGAAGCGGCAGGAAGCTTTCAGCCGCCGAAACGGATAAGGCGCTCCGTAAGATTCGCGAAAGGATTTCAGGCGATTCGGGCCGGTAATCGCAGACCGTGTAAGGACGCCATAGCGATCTGTTTCAGAACCTCGGCTGCTTCCGGGTCGCGTGCCAGAAATGCAGGATCTCGATCAATCTATTTTCTTCGTCGAGTCGATAGTAAACGTGAAGTGGTGAATGGAGAAGCTGACGAACCCCAGGGCGCTGTTTTACGGGCCTGCCCAGGCGTGGGAAGCTTTTCAGAAGCTCGAGGTGGTTTAGCAACGCGTTCGCGAAGCGTTCGCTTGTCTGAGGATGTTTTCCCCAGGACCAGCGCATGATAGCTTCGGGATTCGCTAACGCTTTCGCGGTGTAGAAAAGTTTGAAATCCACTCTGGGATAAGCTTGCGAACCTCTTCGGCCGGTATTGAGTACCCTTCATCGGCTTGCTCAATACCGGCATCGATTCCAACGAGGATTTCCTCATCGACTTCAACTTGCTCGGTCGAATCGAAAGGGTCACTTTGGGGCACAGCCATATTTTCACCCTAGGCGAAGTGAAAGGAAAGTGCAAACGGACGAGGTGTTAGGAGCCGGCGGAGACCAGCGCACTCCGCCGGTGAATGCGAAACGTTACGAACAGCCGCTGGTTCCGCCGCAGTTTTCGCACTTATAGCAAGAGCCGTTACGCGTCATGATGCTGCCGCATTCCGAGCAGAGCGGGGCGTCGCCGATGGAGCTGGCGTCGAAGGGCAGAGCGACTTGCGGGTCGGGTTCGGTGGGGCGCAGCTTGGGTGTGTCGCCGGCCTCCGTGGCTTCGGTGAGGCCCAGGAAGCGGGCGCCGAGCCAGCGGAAAATGTAATCGATGATCGATTTGGCGTAGGGTACCTGGGCGTTGCCGGTCCAGCCGCTCGGCTCAAAACGAACGTGGCTGAATTTATCCACAAAAAACTTCAGCGGGACGCCGTATTGCAAGCCGTAGCTGATGGAAGTGGCGAGCGTATCCATCAGGCCTGAGATGGTGGAGCCTTCCTTGGCCATGGCGATGAACACTTCGCCGGGCGTGCCGTCGTCATACAGGCCAACGGTGATATAACCTTCGTGGCCGCCGATGGAGAATTTGTGCGTGACCGAACTTCGCTCGTCGGGAAGTTTCCGGCGAGTGGGCCGGTAGACGACTTTTTCGATGATTTGCGGCTGCACCTGGGGCGCAACGGGGGCCGCATTTTTCTTTTCGCCTTTACCGGTACCGGAGCTGAGCGGCTGGACGCGCTTCGAACCATCGCGATAGATGGCGACGGCCTTGAGACCGAGTCTCCAGCTCTCCGTGTAAGCTTCCAGGATGTCTTCGACGGTGGATTCCTCGGGCATGTTGATGGTCTTCGAGATGGCGCCCGAGATGAACGGCTGCACGGCGGCCATCATGCGGATGTGACCGGTGTAATGGATGGAGCGAGTTCCGTTCTGCGGCCGGAAGCTGCAATCGAAGACCGCGAGATGCTCGTTTTTGAGGTGCGGCGCGCCTTCGATGGTGCCGGTTGCGTCGATATGCGTGACGATCTGTTCGGTTTCTTCGGGCGTATAGCCGAGCTTGATGAGCGCCTGCGGAACGGTATTGTTGACGATCTTGATCACGCCGCCGCCAACCAGCTTCTTGTACTTGACGAGTGCGAGATCGGGCTCAACGCCGGTGGTGTCGCAATCCATCATGAAGCCGATGGTTCCGGTGGGAGCAAGGACGGTGACCTGCGCATTGCGGAACCCAGTGCGGCAGCCGACTTCGTAGGCGTAACGCCAGCACTCTTCGGCGGCCCTGAACATGTGCGCTGGAACGCGCTTGCTATCGATGGCGTTCACCGCATTCCAATGCATGCGGATGACCTCCAGGAAGGATTCCTCGTTTTCGGGATAGCCCACGCAAGGGCCAACGGCCTCCGCGGCACGAGCGCTGGTGAGATAAGCCTGCCCACACATAATTGCGGTGATCGCGGCGGCGAAATCACGGCCTTCGTCACTGTCGTAAGGCATGCCGAGCGACATCAGCAAAGCGCCGAGATTGGCATAGCCGAGGCCGAGCGGACGGAAATCGTGCGAGTTTTTGGCGATTCTTTCCGTGGGATAGCTGGCGTTATCGACCAGGATCTCCTGCGCAACGATGACGGTGTCCACGGCGTTGCGGAAGGCCTCTACGTCGAAAGCGCCATCGGGTCCCACGAACTTCATGAGGTTCAGCGACGCCAGATTGCACGCCGAATCGTCGAGGAACATATATTCGGAGCATGGATTGGATG
>JAVKSW010000378.1:0-3559 GCA_039583505.1 Bryobacteraceae bacterium
AACGGCTCATTCACCACCGTCGACGATCCCGACGCGATCGCGGCCGGTGCCACGGAGATTTATGGAATTAACGACCTCGGGCAAATCGTAGGTGAGTACACTTGCGCGGCCGGCTGTGGCGATAACTACCAGGGATTTTTCGCTACGCCGACTATCCAGACGAGTACCCCAGAACCCTCGGCTGGGTTATTGCTGCTGATCGGCGGGTTCATGGTTTGTTTTTTTCATCGCGCACATGGTTGGAAACGGGCTTCAGGCCCGGCCCGACGGGGAGGCGATTGAGGCGCAACTCGCACCGTTTCCGGCGAGTAGGGAGTTTCGGTCGCTGGGCGCTTAAACTGCGCTTGTGCTGCTGGTGGCGAGTTCCACAGTACTCCGTACGAAGTGCCGATCGATTTTTCGGCCGCAACAATCAAAGATGCGAATGAATTCTTGCATGGGATATCGCGCGGCTGCCGGCACGTTCAACTACATGGCGCCGGAGCAGGTGGTTGGTGGTGTACGGCTTCCTGCGACATTTACTCCCTGACCAAAGTGGTCATCGAAATGCGGATGCGGCTGGCGTTGTGGCTGCCGAACGCTGGATGAGCGCCGACGCCGGTATTGCAAGTGTTCCCCGGGGTCGGCGCTAACAAGCGAGGGCTGTCTCGGCTAGAGAAGCTTCAGGAGCCTCCCTGTGCTCGCCTGAATTTCACGTAGTCAAGCCCGCTTGCGTCGAAGCTTGAACCAGCCGCCCATTCCGGCCAATCCGCTGGCTAGCAACAGCAGACTCGCAGGTTCCGGTGTAGTTGGAGTTACCGGGTTTGGCTCGAAGAA
The DNA here is from genome assembly GCA_039583505.1 of Bryobacteraceae bacterium. Lineage (GTDB taxonomy): Bacteria > Acidobacteriota > Terriglobia > Bryobacterales > Bryobacteraceae > Bog-105. The sequence continues at coordinate 817 of JAVKSW010000378.1, forward strand.
CTCCAGAATCGGCGCTCCTAGAACGCTGTTCGAGCCTGTCGTCGGTTGCTCACAGGCGAAGTCCGTCGTATTCGAGCAGTTACCGTAGCCTGAGTTGCCGTAGATCGTCGAATCGAAATACAAATTCGAGAGGACGATTGCATTCGCGTTTGCCGTAAAATTGACTCCAAGGTCATCTACGTTGGGCGTGGCGCTCATCGGTCCCACGTTCATGAATCCGACGAAATATTGTTGCCCAGCGGTGAGCGATATGGGAGTTGAAAAAGATCCGCCCGCCAGCGTGCCTTGCGCCGTCGCGGAATCAAACTGAAATGAGCCCAACAGCGTGCCGCCGTTCGCGGGCGTATTCCCCTCGTAGACATCCACGGTCACCATCCGGTTCTGGACGGACGTCCCCACCGGAATCGAGAACTCGGTATCGATCCCGCTCAGGTTGTAGCTGGAAGACGGTGTATACAGCCAGCCCACGTCGTAATCGCCCCAATACGCGTTGTTATCGGCTGAGTAGGAGGCATTCACGCTGTCGGCGAGAACGTCCGCTTTCAGGTGCCCGCAGAGAGCCAAGCCGGCGAGAGCCATCAATCCGGACAGAGTTGTTAATCTAAAGTGCATTTTGTACCTCAGAGAAGAAAATTGGGTTACCTCATGCTTATACCGAGATGGCCCCGATTCAGGCCATGAAATGGCGTGAAATTTTCTGAAATGAGTACTGTTTGTCCGGGGTTACCTGGCTGATTCTTTCCTTCGGCTTGACAAGCATAGCTTGCAGACACAGCAGGGCAAGAGCCGATAGGTTTTTTACGGCAAACGTTTTTCCCCTATACTCTGGTAAGCGGTCAACTTCCCGATTCATGCTGTGAAGGTCTGAGATTTCCGAAATGAGTACCGTTGCTACTGGTTCGAGCCGTTTTCGTCCAACGGCCGACCAGGAGTTTCATTATCAATTTGGCCGGTTCCGGCTGTGTGCGCGCTCGCGTGTCCTATTGAAAGACGGCGCTCGTGTGGCACTTACGGCCAAAGCAATGGAGCTGTTGCTGGTGCTGTTGGAAAGGCGCGGGGAGACGGTAACTAAGGAAGAGCTGCGTATGGCGGTGTGGGGCAGCTCCGCGGTCGTGGAGGAGAACAATCTAAACCAGTGCATCTCGGCGATTCGCAAAGCGCTCGGAGAGGCACGCGGCCAGTATGAATACGTCCTGACGGTTACCGGAATTGGCTACCGCTTTGTGGCCGCGGTGACGGAGTGCCATCCGGGTGGTCCCAGAGCCCCAGGTATTGCAGCCGGTCGCCGCAATCGCGGCGGGCGGCGGCACTGCCAGAAAGTGGCGGTTTATGGGCGGGCTTGCGATTGTAGGGCTGGCCGCGATCGCGATCTCCCTATTATGGGCGCTCCGTCATTCGACCAGTTCGTCTAACTCCGCTCCTCTGATTGCGGTGACGCCGTTTTCTACGGGAAGCTTGACGGGCGTCGATGAGTACCTGGCGCGCGGCTTCGCCGATGAAATCGCAAATCATTTGTCGCGCGTGGGGACCTTGCGCGTGCTCTCACCAGCCTCTTCGGCAGCTCTGGCGAAAAACCGTACCGATTTCCCTAGGCAGGCTATGGGTCTGGCCGCGACACTTGCCGGCGGCATCGAACGATCCGGGGCGGAGTGGAAGATCGGTAGCAAGCTGGTTGCGGCGGACCGGGGCCGCGTGCTTTGGTCGGAAACCTTCAAGACAGATAATGCCGGTCTGTCCACGGTCGAGCAGACCATCGTTTCACGAGTTATGGACGCTCTCGGCGTTCCGGCGCCGAGACCGGAATTAGCGCCGCGAAATGCCGAAGCATTCGAGCTTTATCTGAGAGGCCGCCGCGTGGTGCGAGATCGGCAAGCGCCCGATCTCAGCCGAGGTATCGAGCTCATCCGACGCGCCATTGAAAAAGATCCACAGTTTGCCCTTGCGTACGCCGCTCTCGCCGGCGTTTATGCAGTGGAGGTGGCCAACGGCGTTGTTCCTCCCGAAACATTGCGCTTCGGCGAAGCCGCTGCACAGAGAGCGCTGGCGCTCGATCCGAGCTTGGCGGACGCGCATGCTTCGCTCGGGCTGCTGAAATACTGCCGCTGGGACTGGCAGGGGGCAGAAGTCGAATATGCGACCGCTTTGCGCCTAAATCCGAACAGCGCCGTCGCCCTGATGCGTTCCGCGCTGGTGTCGTTCGCGATAGGGCGATTCACAGAGGCTGAATCACGGCTGCAGCAAGCACAACTGCTGGATCCGTATTCAGGGTCGATTACCGGAATGTTGGGCGAGTTGTATTACTATTGGCGTCGTTACGAAGATGCGATTCGACAAGCAGAACGCATCAAGGAGTTCGATCCGGCCAACTTTGTTTTCGCCTGGGAGCTCGAGTCTCGCGCACTCAGACGAGAGGGGCGGATGCGCGAATACAAGTTCGCAGTTAAGAAGGAGCTAGAGCTGTTGCGGCCGGCGGACAATCTCAATTCACAGCTTCTTTCCGCCTGGGTTGACTGCGATATGGATCGCGCCAAATTTTCCCGTCGCCTGAACGAGATCGCCGGGACTACCCACGGCCAATACATCTCGCCTTTTTTGCTGGCATACTGGTATGCGAGTCAAGACGACAAAGACAGCGTATTCCGCTGGCTGGAAACTGCCTACCAGCAGCACATCACCGACCTAGTATCGGTGCAGTGGGACCCAGCGTTCGATTCTATCCGCGGAGATCCGCGCTATGCGAAGC
>JAVKSW010000379.1:0-3555 GCA_039583505.1 Bryobacteraceae bacterium
CCGGTGTCGCGACGGCGCAATGAATTCCCAGCCGGGCACAGCACAGCAATAGCGAATGCGCCACATTGTTCCCGTCGCCGACATACGCCAGCTTCAAGCCGCGCACCCGTCCAAAATGCTCCTTCAGGGTGTACATGTCCGCGAGCGCCTGACAGGGGTGATACAAATCGCTTAGCGCGTTGATGACCGGAATTCCCGACCAATGTGCCAGGTCATTGATGGTCTCCTGCCTGAAGGTGCGAGCTACAATCGCATCGGTCCAGCGCGCGAGATTACGCGCCACATCCTTCAACGGCTCTCGATCGGCGATCATTCCCACCTGCGTCACGCAATCTCCGCCGAGCTGTTTGATCGCGAGCTCAAACGTCATCCGTGTCCGCAGCGACGGTTTTTCAAATAGAAAGCTCACGTAGCGGCCCTTCAGGGCCGACGCGTAGCGCTGCCGTGACTGCTTGGCGAGCTGCGTCAACTCGAGTACGCCATTCAACTGATCGGCAGAGAGATCGAGATCATGGCGCAAATGGGCAGGACGGGTGCTGGTAGCGGGTTGGAGTCGGGGCGCGGCCATGGTCGTCCTCTTATGTATCTTTATTCACTGCTATGAATAATTATAACAGACGGAGGACAGCACTCCACAAGAAAAGAACGCGCTTATCTATTGTTTGCTGATTCCCACTCGGCGATAGTAGGGGAGGAGGGTAGATCGTCGTGGCAAAAGGCCGAGACCAGAAGAAAGAAACCAAGAAGCCCAAAAAGAAGAAGTAGTAAGGCGCCAAATCCGAGCGGGGTCTGTGCCGGGGGGACTACGTTACCCCGGACCTAGATTCGTCGGGTTCCCCCGGCTCAATGGATGAATCAACTGTTGGCCGCTCTCTGGCCCTTTGTTTCGCCGCTTGCGCCGTTGCCCGACCAAGTGCCTGTTAGTACGTCACCGTTGAGCCGCAGATCGATATCGTACTCTTCGCCTTTGTATGGTATGCGGAAATGAATCTTGCCGCCTTCGATCTTCAGATCTTTAGCGTCGTTGTCCTCACTATCCGCAGTCGAAACTGCGCTATATTTTCCGTTCTCATCACTGATCGTGAGCGTCCAAGGAATCTCTTGTCCATCGGATGTGCTGGACACCATTGTCCATTTCCCAATCACGGCATCGCTGCGTTGAGCGTGAGCAGACACAACGCACGCAACCAGTGCGAGCCAGCAAACAACCGCCATCCGTGAAATCTTATGTGCCAACGGGAATCGCGTCACGATTTCCAGTCTATCGAAACCTGAGAAGTCTCACCGCTACTATCAGGAAAGGGCCAGTCCGGCCAGCGGAATGAGAGGCTATTTGCTGAACAACCTACTCGTGATGAAGTTCGGCGGCACCAGCATGGGAAGCGCCGAGCGCATGCGTGTTGCGGCGGAAATCATCTCGGACCAGCAAAAGAAGCGCCCGGTGGCGGTGGTTGTGTCGGCCATGTCGAAGGTGACCGATCTGCTGCTCGAAACGCTGCGTCACGCGGAGCTAGGTGATCGAGCGGCGGTCGATTCCACTCTCGAGAAGCTGCTAGACCGCCATTTGCGGGCGTGTGAGGAGCTTCTTGGCGGCCACGGCCAGGCGTGTCGCGAATCCGTGCAGTCGCTCGCCTCAGAGTTTCAGCGGATCGCGCACGGCATTCTCATGTTGGGCGAACGTCCGCCGCGGTCTGTCGATGAAGCCATCGCTATCGGTGAGCGGCTCTCTTCTACGCTTCTGGCTCAATACCTGGAGGCGACTGGAACGAATGCTCGCGCGGTGAACGCGAGTGACATCGTCGTGACCGACGCCGTATTCGGCAACGCATCGCCGCAGATGGAGCCCACTCGCAACAGGTGTGCGGAGCGGCTTCGGCCCCTGATGACGGAAGGTGTCGTTCCCATCGTGACGGGGTTCAATGGCGCGACGCTGGACGGCCGCCCGACTACGCTCGGCCGGGGCGGCTCCGATCTTTCCGCCTCGATCCTCGCGGCCTGCTTGGACGCACAAGAGCTCTGGATCTGGACCGATGTAGACGGCATCATGACCGCGGATCCGCGGCTGGTCTTCGATGCCGCAGTCCTTGACCAGGTGACTTATGCGGAAGCCGCGGAGCTCGCCTACAATGGCGCGAAGGTCTTGCATCCGCGTACGCTCGTCCCGCTGGTTGAGAAGCAGATCCCGGTGTGGAGCAAGAATAGTTTCGCGCCCGACAAGCCGGGAACGAAGATCGTGTCCCAGTTTGAGGAGCCGAGGGGTCCACGAGCCGTTACCTCGATGTCGAACGTGGCACTCATCTCCATGGAGCCCGCGAGCGCAGTGTTGAGCGGCACACGATTAATGGCACGCGCTCTGGATGCGCTCGCGCTTGCGAATGTGGAGATTCTGGTATTCAGCAGCTCCAGCTACCGGCAGAGTTTCTGCTTCTTGATTCGGAAGCATGACATCGACGCCGCCCTGGAAGCAGTATCGGCGAACCTGACGATCGAGCTTGCGCACGGGTATTTGAAACCGATCGAGGTGGATGACAATGTCGGATTGCTGGCTGTCGTCGGTGAGGGAATGCGCGGAATGACCGGATTGGCCGGCAGGGTCTTTACCGCCATCTCGCGGGAACGTGTCAACATCATTGCGATTGCGCAGGGATCGAGCGAAATCACGATTGGCATTGTAGTGCGGCTCGATGGCCTGGAACGGGCGGTTCGCGCCGTCCATGAAGAGTGCCAGTTGGGCAAGCCGCATTTGGCCGCTTCGCTCGGCTGAAGACGACCCGGACTCGTATAACTGTGGTAGCGAGGGAAATAGGGTTGGCCAGACATGGTGGTCTGTGGCGCAGTACGACCGCCGAGTGTTACTTTGGGCCGAGTGGTCGAAATGAATATTTTGAATTCATGAAGGCCGATGTATCACTTGATTACCCAGCAACCAGCCATCCTCCGCGCAACTGAAACTCCTTTACAGCGGGCCGAACTTGCGCCCCCATGTCTTCCTGAGCGGATCCCGTCGTTGGACGGCCTGCGTGCCGTCTCCATTCTGCTGGTGCTGTTCGCGCATTTCTCCCTCGGCATGATTGCACATTTGGGGAACTTCGGCGTCCGGATGTTCTTCCTCATTTCGGGGTTCCTGATCACCACGCTGCTCATGAAAGAGCATGATCGCGCCGGTACAATTTCGCTCAAGAATTTCTACATGCGGAGGTTCCTGCGGATCTTCCCGGCGTTTTACGTGTACGTGGGAGTTGTTTTTGCTCTCGCATCCTTTGGTGTTATCCGCTTGTTCCCGGGAGACATGCTCCACGCGCTCACGTACACGATGAACTACCACATGGTTCGCTCGTGGTATGTGAATCACATCTGGTCTTTATCCGTCGAGGAGCAGTTCTATTTCTTGTGGCCCGCCGCTTTAGTCTTAGCGGGGTTGAAGAAGGGAATGAGGGCCGTGGCGTGGACGATTGTCATCGTGCCCATCATAAGAGTGGTTATGTACTTCCTCTTTTCGGCCAGCAGCACTGCTTTGGACCGGAACTTTCAATCCGTCTGCGACGCCTTGGCAAC
>JAVKSW010000380.1:0-3553 GCA_039583505.1 Bryobacteraceae bacterium
TCGAAGGCGAATCCCATGACGCGAGGACAATTCTCGCGGCTTGGAACGCTCGCGTTGTTCTCGCGCCACTTCGCATCGGCCCAGCCCGATTGGCCGCCAAACGTGCGGCTTACCGGGTTCGTCTTTTATGACCGCCAAGGCCGCCTGCCAGGCACATCGAAGCTAAGCGTCGAAACCGGCGACAGCTTGGAGAGCTTTCTAGAAAAAGGTCCCGCACCGATTCTCTTCACACTCGGATCGTCTGCCGTGATGCGTCCCGGCAATTTCTTTCGTGAGAGCATTGCGGCTATAAAGACGTTAGGCGTACGGGCCGTGATGCTGACAGGAACGCTTGATCGAAACCTCCTTGGCGAGTCGCTGCCTGATTCCATCTACGTCACGAGCTATTTGCCGTTTTCCGAGATCATGCCGAGATCGCGCGCGATTGTGCATCAAGGCGGGATCGGCACGACGGGGCAGGCATTGCGCGCAGGGCGTCCGATGCTGGTCGTGCCTTGGGCGCACGATCAGCCAGACAACGCAAATCGTCTGCGGAGGTTAGGCGTGGGCAGGACGATCTCGCGCGGCCGGTACCGCGCGGCCCGCGTAGTCCGGCAGCTGAGTGAATTGCTCAACAACCCAGAGTATGAGTCACGGGCACAGGACATCGGCGCGAAGATCGCGACCGAAGACGGCGCGACGGCAGCATGCGACGCCATTGAACAGCTCGTCACAACTTACTCATAGCCTCGGTGCATGCGCGCATGCGTGTCACAAAGTAAATCCTCCGTCGATGACGTGTACGGCGCCCGTCGTGAAGCTGCTTTCATCGGAAGCGAGATAAACGGCCAGCGCCGCAACCTCCTCCGCGCGTCCTATTCTGCCGATCGGCTGTCTGCTTACAAACTCCCGTCGAACTGTTTCGACGTCCTGCCCACTGTTGAGTGCCTGCGTTCTGATTCGCTCATTCAAGGAGGGGCTCTCGATGGTTCCCGGACAGATTACGTTGACGCGGATTCCGTCCCGGATGAAATCGGCGGCTAGCGCCTTCGTGAGTCCAATGACAGCCGCTTTCGTTGTGCCATAAGCGTAGCGGTTTGGAATGCCACGAATTGAAGATGCGGTGGACCCTACGTTGATGATCGAGCCCCCGCCCTTGGCCAGCATCCCGGGAAGAAACGCGCGGATGACACGGTGTATGGAAGTGACATTCAGGTTGAAGCTGAAATCCCAATCCTGATCCGAGCAATCGAGAATCGTTCCGTGGTGGACGTACCCTGCTGCGTTGAAGAGTATATCCACAGCACCGACGGACTGCGATAAAGCATGGATGTCAGCGGCTTGCAGAAGATCCGCCTGGCGAACGTCCGCACCCTCAAGGCCGGCCAGTTTCTCGGTTGCAATATCGACCGCGATTACACGAGCGCCTTCCGAGAGGAAGGCCTCGGCGGTGGCTCGGCCAATACCCTGAGCGGCGGCGGTGACAAGGGCGATTTTTCCGGAGAGACGTCCCATCCTCGACGCGAGCACACCGACAGAATACAATTACGGTCGAATGGTTGACGCGGCTAGTTGGAATCTTTCGGGAAAGACTGCCTTAGTAACGGGTGCGAGTAAGGGACTTGGGAAGGCCATGGCGCTGGCACTGAGTCACGCCGGTGCGACACTCGCGCTGGTCTCTCGCGACTCCAGTAAACTTGGGGCCGTTCAAGAGGAAATCGAGAAATCGGGTGGAAAGGCCAGGGTCTTCCCTGCGGATGTAAGTGACGAGGACGGCGTGACCCGGCTGCAATCCGAAGTATTCGACCACTTCAATGCAGTGCAGATTCTCATCAACAACGCCGGAATCAACATTCGAAAGAACCTGACCGAGTTTTCGCTTGCGGAGTGGCAGAGCGTCCTCAATACCAACCTGACTAGCGTCTTTCTGATGTGCCGGGCGTTCGTACCGAAGATGAAAGGTGCAGGCTACGGCCGAATCGTGAACATGGCTTCGATCATGAGCCACGTCTCTCTTCCCGGCAGGAGCGCCTACTCGGCGAGCAAAGCCGCGCTGCTGGGGCTGACTCGCGCGCTCGCGCTGGAATTGGCGAGCGAAGGCATCACAGTGAACGGTATCAGTCCCGGCCCTTTCGGAACTGAGATGAACATCCCCATCATGCAGAATCCCGAAGCAAATTCTCAATTCCTTGCAAACCTTCCGGTTGGCCGTTGGGGAAAAGTGGAGGAGATTGGAGCGCTCGCCTGTTATCTGTGTTCGGAGGCGGCCGGTTTTATCACCGGAGCGGATATCTTGATTGACGGTGGATGGTGCGCGCGTTGAGAATGAACCGGCGCAATTTTCTTCGGGATACAGCCGGGCTCGCGTCCGGCTCTCTTATACTTCCTTTTATGGCCGAAGCACAAACGGGCACTGCGTCGCCTCATAAGCTCGGTATTGCCAGCACGTCGTACTTGACGGCGTGGCGCCCGAAAGACACCTACGAATTCCTGGAGCATTGCCACGGGTTGGGAGCAGCGGGAATCCAGGCGCCCATTCACGGCGATCTTCAAAAGATACGGAGTCGCGCCGATGAAACCGGCATGTATATCGAGGCCATGGTTCCGCTGCCTCACGACTCGGATACCTCTGCCTTCGAACAGGCTCTAAAGAGCGCTCAGGCCGTTGGTGCGATTGCGTTAAGGTCCGCTTGCCTCAGCGGCCGCCGCTACGAAACATTTTCTACGCTGGCGGATTGGCAGCGCTTCGCCGCCCTGAGTCACAAATCTATCGAAACCGCGCTTCCGATTCTCGACCGTTACAAGATTCCCCTCGGACTTGAAAATCACAAAGACTGGACAGCCGACGAGCTGTGCGCGCTGTTACAGAAGCATTCCAGTGAATACCTGGGCGCCTGCCTGGATTTCGGCAACAATATCTCTCTTCTGGACGATCCCCTGTACGTCGCCGAGAAGCTCGCGCCGTTCACTGTAACCACTCACGTGAAAAATATGGCGGTTCAGCCGTACGGAGACGGATTTATACTTTCTGAAGTCGTACTCGACCAAGGTTTTTTGGATCTGCCGCGAATGATTTCGCTCATACGCCGATCGCGTCCCGCGGCGCGTTTTTCGCTGGAGATGATCACGCGCGATCCGCTGAATGTACCCTGTTTCGACGACAAATATTGGGTGACGTTCCCAGATCGTAATGGGCTCTACTTGGGGCGCACTCTCAAGCTGGTCCAAAGAGAGAGTCGACCGCAGCCGCTTCCGCGTGTTTCTCAGCTTCCTCATGATGAGCAACTGCGCATCGAAGATCAGAACGTCGTCGCGTGCCTTCGCTACGCGGATCAGAAGCTGGATCTATAAGGCGAATCTCAGGATCGCAATTTCGCCAGCACGTCGTCCCAGGGCTTGCGATACGGACGCACCAGCATGCCGGAAGCTTCGCGATCGCCGGAAATTTCCTCGGCGTCCGCGTTCCATTTGACGCTCCGTCCGATGCGCATGGAGATGTTGGCCAAATGGCAAGCGGTTGTCACTTGATGGCCGCCTTCGACATCCGCGATGGGCCGCTGCCGCGACTTGATGC
>JAVKSW010000381.1:0-3553 GCA_039583505.1 Bryobacteraceae bacterium
CAACGGATCGAGGACGCGCGCGGGCTGGGCAACATCGTGGTGGACAGCCAGCCGATGTCTCACCCGCAGTTCCAGAATGCTCACATTCGCACGCCGCTGCTGCTGAAAACAGATGCAGGCGAGGAATCGAAGTTCATGCACGAACTCTTCGGTCCTATTGCGTTCGTCATTGCGACGGATGGTACGGGGCAAAGCATCGAGCTGGCCACCCGCGGCGCGATGGAACACGGGGCGATCACGATGGCCGTGTATTCAACCAACGAGACCGTTCTCGAGGAGGTTCGGGATGCGGCGGCTCAAGCGGGTGTAGCGCTTTCATGTAATCTCACGGGTGGAGTGTTCGTGAATCAATCCGCGGCTTACAGCGACTTCCACGCGACGGGCGCGAATCCGGCGGCGAACTCTTCGCTGACCGACACGGCGTTTGTCGCCAATCGCTTTCGCGTGGTGCAAAGCCGCATGCATATTTAAATGGCACACGTTTATTCAATAGAAGGTATCGTTCCCGTAGTGGACGCAGCGGCGTTCGTGCATCCGACAGCGGTGCTGATTGGCGATGTGATTGTCGGGGCGGGCTGCTACGTGGGACCGCACGCTTCGCTGCGGGGCGATTTCGGACGGGTGATTCTGGGCGAAGGCAGCAACCTGCAGGACACCTGCGTGATGCACAGCTTTCCGGGCATGGACACGGTGGTTGAAAGCGACGGACATATCGGTCACGGCGCCGTGCTGCACGGGTGCCACATCGGACGCAACGCAATGGTCGGTATGAGTGCAGTGATCATGGACGGCGTGGAAGTCGGGGAATCGAGCATCGTTGCCGCACTGGCGTTCGTCAAGTCCGGGGAAAAAATTCCAGCGCGAAGTCTGGTTGTCGGTTTGCCGGCGAGAGTCGTCCGGCCACTCACGGAGCAGGAGATGGCCTGGAAGCGCGCGGCCACCGCGGTGTATCAGGACCTAGCGCGCCGCAGCCTGGCCAGCCTGCGCCCAGCCGAGCCGCTGCAACAAGCGGAGCCGGATCGCCGACGCGTTGCTCCGATCGATTTGGCCCCGCTTTACCAAACCAGACGGAGATGAGTTACCAGACCATCCTGTTTGAGGTGCGGGACGGAATCGCGCGGCTGACTCTCAATCGTCCGGAGAAACTGAATAGCTTTAACGTTCAGATGCACGAGGAGGTTCGCGCCGCGCTGGATGAAATGGAACAAGGCGCCGGCGTTCGCGTGCTGGTGATTACCGGGGCAGGCAGGGCTTTTTGCGCGGGTCAGGATCTTTCGGATCGCGCGGTGGCGCCGGGCGAAGCAGTTGACCTGGGCGCGTCCATTGACAAGTACTACGCACCGCTGGTTCGGCGCCTGCGCTCGCTGGCGATGCCGGTGATCGGGGCGGTGAATGGCGTGGCGGCGGGTGCGGGGGCCAATCTTGCGCTGGCGTGTGACATTGTGATCGCTGCGCAGTCGGCGAGCTTTGTCGAATCATTTGCGAAGCTCGGCCTGCTGCCCGATACGGGCGGGACCTATTTCCTTCCTCGCCTGATCGGCCTCGCGCGGGCAATGGGGTTGGCGCTGCTGGCGGAAAAGATATCGGCAGAGCAAGCCGCAGCGTGGGGCCTGATCTGGAAGTGCGTCGATGACGCGGAATTCGCCGCGACGGTCGATACTCTGGCGAAGCAGCTTGCCTCGGCTCCCACCAAAGGCCTGGCTCGTATCAAGCAGGCGATCTACAGCTCCGGTCAGCATTCGCTAGACCAACAATTAAACCTGGAACGCGACTTCCTGCGCGAGCTTGGCTATTCCGAAGATTTTCGAGAGGGCGTCGCTGCGTTTCTTGAAAAGCGGGCGGCTCGATTCACCGGCAGATAACGAGATTCATTGCTGGCCCGGCGTGGCGGGCGATTCGCTCTTGTGCTGTTTCGGCTCCGGGCGACCGGCATCCAGGTCATTCCAATTCAGGATTGCGTTGAATGCAAGGAAATAGGCGCCCTGCGTTTGCCAGCGCCAGAAGGGACGCAATGCGAACATCACGATGTGACCCTTGCCGAGCGGAGCATCGAGGGCCAACGGTTTATTCGCGAGGGCCTGACCGCCGGCGAGCATTCCAGAGAGCAACATATCCTCGGATTTCGCGGGGAAGCGCATGATGACCCGGGGTTGAACTTCCTCTGCGCCGAGCCCGTAAGCGCGCATCATCTGGCGCATGCTTTCCGCTTCGTCGATGTGCGCTCCCGGCTGCAGTTGAGGCGTGGTGTCGCCCTCATCTGCCTGCCAGGGTGAAATGGGCACCGGCACGGCGTTTGGAGTGACGTTCTGACCGAAGGTTTGAGCGCCGCGCCCACCGAATCCACCGAAGCCTCCAATTCCGCGGGAAACATTCAGAACGGGGTCCTGATTGAAGTAGATGGGCAAGTCTTTTCCGTCATAGCCATAAGCGATGGGGCTTTTGCGATCAGTGAATACACCCCGAAGAATGGTTCCTCGCGCGGCGAGCTGGGTGGGATGCTCCACCGTAACGGCTGACGCGAGGCTGTAATCGGCCATCAACGCCGCAGTAGAGCCTTCGGTAAGCAACGTGCCGCCGTCTTCGACGAACTTCGCAAGCTCGCTCAATCCTTCGATGCCCATGCCGCCGCGAATGTCTTCACTCTGATCGTTGACGCCGAGATTGGGAGTGAGCGCGGTCTTGAGATAGGGAATCGGGTCCTTGCCGGTTTTCGGAATGCCGTTGACCTGCGACTGGGACGTGCCGCCGACGTTGGGGAAGATGATGACGTCATACTTCTCACGCAGATTCCCTTCCCTCAATTTCTGATCGGCGAAGTAGGTGTAGGGGACACCGTAGTAATCGAGGGCGGCGCGAACCCAGCCTTCATCCTGGGTGCGCGACCAGGAATGCACGTATCCGATGCGGGGCACATCGAGTTCATGCGTCTTCACGGCGGGCGCCGAGGCTACAGCCCAAGCGGTCAGGCCAAGCTCTTGAATGGCCGGTTCAAGCTTTGTGCGGTCGGCGTCGGGAATGATGAAAGCACCGGCGCGTAACGTGTGGCCGTTCAGGTTGAAGTCGTCTTCGGCGGCAAACATCTTTACATCGCGATTGCGGAAGCGGAAGCTCATCAGCGCGTTATCGGTGGTGTGATCGACGACGAGCGTGCCGCCGCTGCCTTCAATGCCGCCGACCGGTTTGGCATCGGCGGTGAGCAGGGTCATGGAGGCGCCGAGAATGGATTTATCGGTGACGGGCAACAGGGTCACATTGCGCATGAACTGCATGGTCCAGCCGGTGTCGTCGTAGGGCCGCGGATTGGCGACCGGATAATTTTGAATGCCGAAGTACATGTCGGCGAGCTCGCGGTAGGGCTGATCGGCGCGAATCACGTAATCACCGGCGGCGACTTCGACTTTACCGGCCTTGAGCGCGGAATTTGCGGTGCTGATCTCAAGACCCTGGCGGCGCAGAGCATTCACCATGTCGGCGGCGTCTACACGGCGCCTCTGCTTCGCCGGAATTACCCAGGCATAGGTTGGGCCATTCTTGCCCTTGTCGACGGAGCGCT
>JAVKSW010000382.1:0-3552 GCA_039583505.1 Bryobacteraceae bacterium
GCGAGTAAATGTCCGACAGCGGTATCGCGCACATCGACGAGGTTCAGACCAGTGTCGATGAAGGCGGGAAGCCGATCGCGAAGGAAATCGAGGATGATTTTACCGGTGGGAGTGGGTTTCCAGTCGTGATCGCCCACCGGGGCGGTCGGGTTAACGATGATGACCGGCAGGCCTGCGCGCGCCTTTTCGAGCGCGACCTGTTCGGCCAGCCACTTGGATCGTTTATAGTGCCCGGCCATGTCCTCGATGCGCACAGGGGTGTCTTCATCGCCCTCGTGGTGTTTGGGGATACCGATGCAGCCCACCGTGCTGGTGTAAACGATGCGCTCGACGCCAGCGTGTTCAGCCGCTTCGAGCGCGTTGCGGGTGCCGTCGACATTGGAATCGTAGAGCTCCTGCGGATTTTTGGACCACAACCGATAATCTGCGGCAACGTGGAAAAGCAGGTTGCAGCCGGCCACCGCTCGGGCGAGCGAAGCGGGGTCCCGGAGGTCGCCGGTGACACGCTCGACCTCCAGCTCGCGGATTTCGCTGGTGGGTCGGCACAAGGCGCGGACTCGATGCCCGTGTTCCAGCAGCGTGCGGGCGACATGCCAGCCGAGAAAACCAGTGGCGCCGGTGACTAGAGCGAGGGGCAAGCTCAACAATCAGGACGCGTGCGCGGCTCGGGCTCTGTTGTAGAACACAGGCCCTGCGCTCTCATCCGTCGAAGCGGTTGCTTTCATAAAGGCCGCGAGGGCAAGCAGCGGGAACGTGTTCCGATACTCGGTGTAGGAGAGATAGAACACGCGCGGGAACCCCGTTCCCGTGCAGTAATCTTCGCTCCAGGTTCCGTCGGAGCGCTGGGAGCCGATTAAGTAATCGACTCCGTTATAGAGGCTCTCGCTGCGCAGGTCGCCGCCGGCGAGCAGAGCCAGGATCGCCCAGGCTGTTTGCGAGGGAGTGCTGGTATTGGGTATGAAGCGGTTGTCGTCGTAACTGGCGCAGCTTTCGCCCCAGCCGCCATCGCGGTTCTGATAGGCACGGATAAATTCGAGACCTCGCTGAATGCTGGGCTCAATTTCACTGAGGCCGGCTGCGCGCAACCCGCGAAGCGCGAGGAACGTGCCATAGATGTAATTGACACCCCAGCGGCCATACCAGCTTCCGTCCGCTTCCTGGCTGCGCAGAAGATAATCGACCCCCCGGCGAACGGCGGGGTGATGCGCGTCGAAGCCGCACAGGATCAAAGCTTCCAGCACGCGTCCCGTGATATCGGGACAAGACGGGTCGAGCATGGCGTTATGGTCCGCGAACGGCACGTGGCTGAGGAGCCGCCAGTTGTTGTCGACGTCGAACGCCGCCCAGCCTCCATCTCTGCCCTGCATGGCCAGCATCCAATCGATGGCGCGTTGTTCACAGGCCCGCTGCTTGGATTCGTCGGAGGCGCGCATCTTTTTGAGCGCAAGCAGGACCATCGCCGTATCGTCGACGTCCGGATAATACTCGTTGTTAAACTCGAAGGCCCAGCCGGAGGGCTCGGTGTTCGGGCGCTTGGCGGACCAGTCTCCCTTCTGGCGGACTTCCTTGGAGAGCAACCAGTCGGCTGTGTGGCGCAGAGCGGACGCGGGAGGATTTTCCGTGCAAGCGAGCGCAAAGGCGGCGATGGCGGTATCCCAGACGGGCGAGAAGCACGGCTGCATAAAGAAACCGCGCTCGTCATCAACCATCAGGTTGTTGAACTGCCGCTCAGCTTCCTTGCGAAGAGGATGATCAGGCCGGTAGCCGAGCACGTCCAAAGCCATGACGGCGTACTGCATCGAGGGATAAATGGCGCCGAGGCCATCGCAGCGGTCAAAGTGCTCAATCATCCAATCCGCGCATTTCTTGATCGCGTATTGGCGCACGAAGCGGGGACCAAAGCGTTCCCACTGCTTCAGGAAGCGATCGAGCCGCAGGAAGCAATTGCGCCAGCTGAAGAGCTTGAAATCGCACTGCGGCAACATGGGAGCGCCCGGAAGGAAAAGCTCGTTCAAATTGAACCCGGCCGGAACCGGACGCCGCGGATTGGAAGCATGCAGGATGGAGAGCGGAATGACGATGGCACGCGTCCAGGAAGACATCTGGTAGATGAACCGGAACGGCAGCAGAATCAGTTCAGGCGGGATGGACGGGCAAGCAGAGCGTGGGAAGAGATCGAAAAGATTGAGGTTACTTCGCACGTAGCTGTTGGCGGCCTGCAAACCACCCATCTCGAGAATGCGTTCGCGCAGGCGCTGCATGCGTGTGTCGAACGGCGAGACGCCCGCCACCTTCAGTGCAAAGTAGGCCTTGATTGAGGCGTTGATTTCCGACGGACCGTGGAGATAGATGTTGAAGCCGCCGTCTTCCAGTTGGCGCGCGAAGATGGACTGGACCGCACGCTCCACTTGCGGTCGCGTGGTGGGATTCCACACTCCGTCTGTAGGAGGATGCAACCACAGTTGCATCATTATGTAGTCGGATTCGAGTGTCGTGTCCGCTCTAAGATCGGCGCACCAATATCCTTCCGGGGAGCGGCGACGCAGAAGCGATGTCGATGCCTTTCGAACAGCGTCGACAGCGGCTACAGTTAGTGAATCAGAAACTTGGAGCCTTGGCTTCATCGTTTAGAAACGGTATCGCGAATTCATGTCCTCACCGCGTGGAGTCGGGGAGTAAAGCTTTCCAGATCGGACGGCAGCGTGAAGCGCACGTCTTCTTCCTTGATCTCGGCTTCTTCCAGATCGTTGTAACCGTTTGCTCGTAAGTGGTTGATGAGTTCCAGGACCAGATGCTCAGGCGCGGATGCGCCAGCGGTGACCGCCACGGTGTCGACGTTTTCCAGCATGTCGGGCCGCACTTCACTGCAGTCGTCGAGCAGGTAGGCCGGAACGCCAGCCTTTTGACACACCTCAACCAAGCGCCTGGAATTCGAGCTGTTTTGCGAACCTACCACAAGCAATGCCTGACACAGCGGAGCTACGGCTTTGACGGCCAACTGGCGGTTTTCGGTTGCGTAACAAATATCCTGAGTTTTGGGGCCCATGATCTTCGGAAAGCGTTCCAAAAGCCGATTCACGATGTCCTTGGTTTCATCCAGCGACAAGGTGGTCTGGGTCAGGTAAACGATTCGTTCGGGATCTTTGATGTCCAGACGATCCACGTCGTCCACGTCGGAGACAAGAATGGTACTTTCGGGGGCTTCCCCAAGAGTTCCGATCACCTCGTCATGGTCGCGATGGCCGATCAGTATGATGGTGTGGCCCTGTTTGGCGAAGCGGACCGCTTCCAGATGGACCTTGGTGACCAACGGGCAAGTGGCATCGATAACCTGGAGGTGGCGATCCTTGGCCTCGGCGCGGACCGCCGGGGAGACACCATGGGCGCTGAAAATGACCCGAGCACCCTCCGGGACTTCGCTCAGCTCTTCCACGAAAATAGCTCCGGCCCCGCGAAGTTCGTCGACTACATGCCGGTTATGGACGATCTCCTTGCGGACATAGATGGGACCGCCGTAGAGGTCAAGAGCGATTCTGACGACGTCGATGGCCC
>JAVKSW010000383.1:0-3549 GCA_039583505.1 Bryobacteraceae bacterium
GTTATGTACTTCCTCTTTTCGGCCAGCAGCACTGCTTTGGACCGGAACTTTCAATCCGTCTGCGACGCCTTGGCAACGGGTTGTTTGTTGGCGGGAAGCTATAACCGCCTGGGCGCGAATGCCCTTTACCGCCGGATACAGTCCTGGCGGGTTTATATCCTCATCCCTGTAGGTCTCATTCTGCTGTCAGCCATGAGCTTCCGCCTGAGCCCCGGGTTGTACTATACGATAGGCCAGTCGATAGGAAATCTCGGTGGTATCTTGCTGCTCGATTATGTCGTCCGAGTCCCTGGAACTGTTTTTGGCAGAATCTTAAACACCGCGCCATTAATGGCCATTGGCGCCTGGAGTTATTCCATTTATCTGTGGCAGGAAATGTTCGTCGGCGAAACGCACCTTCGCACTCCCTTGACCGTGATCTGCATCTCGGCTGCTTCACTCGCGTCTTACTATGGCGTAGAAAAGCCATTCTTAAAGATGAGGAAGTGGTTCCGCGGCAAGGCTCCGAAGCGGGAGCCGACCGCGTGCCTATCGCATTCTTAAGCGCCCTCTTCGTGAACACGCAGCCGGCGGATGTGAAAGGGCAGTCCGGTCGAGGTGAAGGTTTGTGTGAGCAATTCCTCGATAGCGCCGAAATTTCGCTGAGCAATCGCGACGATGGACGGGCCGGCGCCGCTCAGGCACACGCCTAACAGGTCGGGGTGCTCCAACGCTAGGGCGCGCTCGAGGCCCGGCACTAACTCCTGGCGAAAGGGCTGATGGAGACGATCCTGCAATGCTTCGCGAAGCAGCGCAAAACGGCCGCTCTTCAGGGTCTGCAGAAGCAGCGCAACACGCTGCAGGTTGAATACGGCGTCTTCCCGCAAAACGTGTTTCGGCAAAACTTTTCGCGAGTCGGTCGTCGACAGCGCGAGTTCCGGCGTGAGCACAATGAAGCGCAACGCCTCCGGCCATTCGAGGCGCACCGCGACCACTGACCGGTCGGGCAACTGGCAGCTAATCGTCAAGCCGCCCAATAAAGCGGCGGCGACATTATCGGGATGATGTTCCAGGGCGCACGCCGCGTTGAGCAGCCCCTGTGGCGGAAGAGGGCCGGCAATCGCCTCGTACAGTCGCAAACCTGCCACCGTGGCAGCCGCACTACTGCCCAGCCCCGACTTTGCCGGGATATCGCTGTGCACTTCAATTGACAATGCGGGGAAGGAAGCGCCACGCTGGTCGGCGGCAAAGCGAAAAGCGCGCTCGATGTAGTTCTCGCCATCCAGCGTGCAATTGACGAATTTGAATTTCAGCTCGTTGACGCCTGGCCCGACTTTCACAGAAAGGCGTAGGTAAAGCTGCACAGCTACGGCGAGCGTGTCGAACCCCGGCCCGAGATTGGCAAGCGAGGCGGGTACTCTGATTTCAAGTTCGGCAGGCGAGGGGCGCTTCATACTGGGCAAACGCCTATCGATTCAGTGGGCGAGGGCGCCGGTAGACTCTCTCGTCTCGAGCTTCTGGTGCGATTTGATGATGTAATCGGTATCTTTGAGCGCGTGACCGGTGAGCACGGCCGCAATGACGGCCTCACGATCGAGCTTGCCATCGCCGGCGAGCTTTCGGATGCCGGCCAGCGTAGTGGCCGATGCAGGTTCGCAGCCGATCCCATCGCGTCCGATCATGGCTTTGGCCTCGCCGATCTCTTCGTCCGTCACATCGATGACCAGGCCTCCAGTGAATTCGATGGCGCTCAGCGCCTTCTTCCATGACCGGGGATTGCCGATGCGAATGGCAGTTGCCACCGTCTCGGGATAGGGAACTGCCTCGAGTTCGCGAGCACCCGACCGCCACAATCGGGCCAGCGGATTTGCACCCTCCGCCTGCACGATGACCATTTTGGGAATCTTCTCAATCAATCCAAACTTCTTCAGCTCCATGAATGCTTTCCCGAACGAAGAGGAGTTACCGAGGTTTCCACCGGGGACGAATAGGTAATCGGGAACTTGCCAGTCCAACTGTTCGAGCAACTCGAACATGGCAGTTTTCTGGCCTTCAATCCGAAACGGGTTGATGGAATTCAAAAAATATAGGTTGGTGTCCACGTTGCCAAGCAGCGTATTGAGAGCATCGTCGAAGCTACCCTCGATTTGCACGACCTCAGCCCCGAAATCGAGCGCTTGCGCCAGCTTATTCGAGGAAGCCTGGCCGGCAGGCAGAAAGACACGCGCGACCATTCCACCACGCGCCGCATACGCCGCCAGCGACGCGGCCGTATTGCCCGTCGATGCGCAGGCGACGGTGTGAACGCCTAGGAATTTAGCCTCGGTGATTCCCGCAGTCATGCCCAAGTCCTTGAAGGACCCTGTCGGGTTCCAGCCCAAATGCTTGAACCAGAGGTGCCGGACTCCGGCCCATGTGGCCGTTTTGTTGCCTCGCACCAGCGGAACGTTGCCCTCGCCGAGAGTGACAATCGCGGACTCCCCATACTCGGGCAGCATTTCGCGGAAGCGCCAAACACCGCTCGTGTATCGCGAATGGAAGGACAACCGCCGTTCGCGCCAGACATTCTTCAACACAGACGGCTCCGATTCGGGGCGCTCAATCACAACCTCGAGCAAAGCTCCGCACTTCAAACACGCCAGCGCGCGATCGTGTAAATCCAATGTCGCCCCACACTCCGGGGCACTACATCGCAGGTGCGTCATGGAAGAAAGAGGAATACAGTTGCATTTAACGTAACATCCGGGCGTAAATCAATTTTGATGGGAATGACTGCATGATATCCTTGAACACGAATCCCGCCCGCCCTGTGACGCTTGACGAGAATCTGAATAATCCGGAACGCGTTGCCTCGCTAATCGATCACACTTTGCTAAAGCCTGAAGCGACAGAGGAGGATGTTCTTCGTCTGTGCGGGGAAGCGCGAGAATTCGGATTCGCGTCGGTCTGCGTGAACCCTCACTGGGTCCGGTTGACTGCCCAGGGGCTTGCCGGTTCAGGCGTGCGCGTGGCCACGGTGGTAGGTTTTCCACTCGGCGCAAACGAGGTGCGTACGAAAATCGCAGAAGCTAAATCTGCGCTGTCCAAAGGCGCTAAAGAGCTGGACATGGTTCAGAACATCGGGGCGCTTAGATCGGGCAATTTCGAGCTTGTTCAAAAAGAGGTGGCGGAGGCCGCCGCTTTGGCGCACGTCTCTGGCGCGCTTTTAAAGGTGATTCTGGAGACCTGCTTGTTGACGGACGAGCAGAAGATTACCTCCTGCCGTCTGGCGGCGGAAGCGGGTGCGGATTTCGTGAAGACCTCCACTGGATTCTCGACCGCGGGCGCTACCGTGGAAGACATAAGACTTATGCGTCAGATAGTGGGCGACAGGATTGGCGTCAAAGCCTCGGGCGGCGTGCGGACGCTCGCGGCTCTTCGCCAGATGGTTGCTGCCGGCGCGAACCGTATCGGTACCAGCTCGGGAGTCCAGATCGTGCGAGAACTGAGCGCCAATGTTTTGAACGACCAAGCGGCTGTAAGTACCGCGAAGATCCAGCATTAATGCCGGAGCCTCGCAAAACTGAGGTT
>JAVKSW010000384.1:0-3543 GCA_039583505.1 Bryobacteraceae bacterium
GAAGGTGGGAAGCAGGAGCGAGACTTCGGAGGCTTTTGTTTTCTCTCCTTGACAGCTTAGGTAAGGTTGTCTTATACTCCTTACTGTCTTAGGAGTGTGGTCATGAAGCTACCTCCAACGAAGGATATGTGAGACTTTCCGCCTACTTTCGTTTCGTTGTCGCGCGGGTTTTCCATCGCTCTCAGATCGGCGATGACATGGAGGACGAGCTTCGCTCGCACATCCAGCACCGTGCCGACGATCTGGAACGTTCCGGTCTGGATCGTGCCGAAGCAGAACGCCGCGCGGCCATCGAGTTCGGAGGCCATGTCCGGTTCAAAGAGGAATGCCGCGAAGCGCTAGGCGGCAATTTTGCTGAGACCGTGATGCGGGATGTGCGATTCAGCCTTCGCGTGTTGCGAAAGTCGCCCGGATTCACAACTGTCGCCGTCTTGACGCTGGCCTTGGCAATTGGCGCCAACGCCGTGGTTTTTGGCGTATTGAATGCGCTGATCCTCCACCCCGAGACTGTGCCTCGGGTCGAGAGCCTCTACGGAATCGAGCACGGGAGCGGTCAGTCCCCGGCGGAGTCGTATCCAGACTATCTCGATCTGCGCGATCGCAACCGCAGCTTCGATGGTCTGGCAGCTTATACCCTCCTCATTTCGGCAGGGCTGGATGGGGGCAACGATCCAACCGAGGTCTCGGGCTATGAGGTGAGCGGGAACTACTTCGACGCATTGGGCGTTCAGCCGTATCTGGGCCGTTTTTTCCACGGCTCCGATGAGCATGGTCCGAACAGCGCTCCGTATATCGTGCTCGGCTACGCGTATTGGCACAGCCACTTTCAGGACGATCGCGGCGTGGTGGGCCGTGTTGTTCGGCTGAACAAGCATCCTTTTACCATCCTCGGTGTAGCGCCACCTGAGTTCCGGGGGACTTTGTTATTTATTTCTCCCGATCTCTTTGTGCCGATCGTGAACACGGAGCAGTTGGACGGGGTGGATCTAGTGAACGCGCGCGGAAACCGGGGCCTCTTGATGGTGCTGGGACATCTGAAGGCAGAAGTCACTCCGGCACAGGCTATCGCCGATCTGAACTCGATTGGCTCCTATCTAGAAAAGAGCTATCCGAAAGAGGATGCCAATATGACGTTTACGCTGACGCGTCCAGGTCTTGCCGGCGACTTCCTTAGCCGTCCGGTGGAGGGATTCGTTACCGGGATGATGCTGCTGGCGGGGTTGATTCTGCTGGCCGCCTGCGCCAACCTGGGCAGCCTGTTTGCCGCACGCGCCGCTGACCGTTCCCGGGAAGTTGCTCTGCGGCTGGCACTGGGATCGAGCCGCAACCGCATTCTGCGGCAGGTATTTACCGAAGCCGTGCTGATTTCACTCGTCGGAGGCGCCGTCGGACTATGGGGCAGCGTAGCGCTGCTCGGCGAGTTGAGCACATGGAGGCCACTACCCGGAGTCTCCTCTCTTTGTGTCTCTGTGAACCCGGACGCAAATGTGTATATCGTAGCTTTGCTGTTGGCTGTAGTCAGCGGCTTCCTCTTTGGCGCGATCCCGGTGAGGCAAGTCTTGCACACCAATCCCTATGAGGTCATCAAGTCGGGATCCACAGGCAGAATTGGGCGGCGGATTACGGTTCGAGACGTGTTGCTTGTCATCCAAATTGCGCTCTGTGCTGTGCTGGTGACTTCTTCATTGGTTGCCGTGCGTGGACTGGTGCGGTCGCTGCACGGCAATTTCGGTTTTGAACCGCGGAACGTAATGCTGGCAAATACAATTCTGAGTATGGCCGGTTACGGGGGCGACAGAGTGCCCGCCATGCAACGTCGCATGATCGATGCTCTGGAGACGATCCCGGGCGTAAAGTCGGTGGGATTGGTTTCCTGGCGACCACTGGGAGGGGGGTGGGTCCAATCGCATGTCTTTACTGACCAAACGACAGATCTGCGTCCATTGAATGCCGCTGCTGAGCCCTTTTTGTACAACATATCTCCCGATTATTTCCGTGCGGCGGGTACATCTTTGTTAGCCGGCAGGGCTCTCTCCTGGCACGATGACAAAAACTCGCCACGGGTAGCCGTAGTGAATCGGGAGTTTGCCCGCAAAATCTTTGGCTCGGTAACAACTGCGATGGGCCGATATTACAAAATGGCCGATGGAACGCGCGTACAAGTGGTGGGCATCGTCGAAGACGGAAAATATTTGACGCTCGCCGAGGAGCCACAGCCGGCGATGTTTCTTTCATTCCTGCAAACGCCCTCCAGCGTGACAACTCTGGTGGTGCGCTACTCTGACGAACCGCGCACAACGGCCACTCGTGGGACTGTGCGCTCCGATCGCGACGCGCAGCAACTCGCCGCGGCGATGAGGAGCAAACTGCGGGCTCTGGATGCTGGCCTGCCCGTGGACACTGAAACGTGGACCATGGACGCTGCTCTGTTTGCCCCGCGTGTGGCCACGACCTCGCTGGGTGTGCTGGGAGTGCTAGGCGCGATGCTGTCCATCACCGGCATCTTCGGAACGGCTGCCTATTCGCTTAGCAAGCGGCTGAAGGAGTTGGGAATTCGGATGGCGCTCGGCGCGCAGCCTAAGGAAGTGTTGCAGGCAGCGCTAGGACGCGCATTCAAATTGCTGGCCTTTGGTTCCGTAGCGGGACTGCTCCTCGGAATTCTGGCGAGCCGGGTGTTGGCGTTCATCGTCTATCAGGCAACTCCCCGCGATCCGATCGTATTAGCCGGTGTCGTTCTGGCAATGGTTTTGCTGGGTTTACTGGCTATCTGGGTTCCCGCGCAACGCGCTCTCTCGCTTGATCCTTTGACACTGCTGCGCGAGGAGTGAGTTGGCTTTGCATATGAAATTCCTTCGGTCGCTTGCGAGTCGTCGTGCTCAAGTTCCAGATGAGATCGAAGACGAGCTTCGCTCGCACATCCAGCACCGTGCCGACGATCTGGAACGTTCCGGCCTGGATCGTGCCGAGGCAGAACGCCGCGCGACCATCGAGTTCGGCGGCCATATCCGGTTCGAAGAGGAATGCCGCGAAGCGCTGGGCGGCAATTTCATAGAGACTCTGATACAGGATGTGCGCTTCAGCGTTCGGCTCTTGCGCAAGTCTCCCGCATTTACAATCGTCGCAGTAACGACGCTGGCGCTGGCAATAGGGGCTAACGCCGTAGTGTTCGGTGTTTTGAACGCGCTGATTCTGCGCCCGCTGAATCTGCCTCAGGCGCAAAGCCTCTATGCGATCGAGCGCGCGAACGATAAATTCGGTGACGAGTCCTATCGTAACTATCTGGATCTGCGCGATCGCAACCGCAGCTTTGATGCTTTGGCGGCTTATAACATCACTCAGGCGGGGTTGGACACCGGCAAGAATCCAACGCAGGTTCCGCTCTATGAGGTGAGCGGAAACTACTTCGACGTACTAAAGATTCAGCCGTATCTTGGCCGGCTCATTCAACCATCCGATGAGCATGGCCCGAACAGTGCTCCCTACGTCGTGCTCACCTACGCCTATTGGCGCAGCCATTTTCAGGACGATCGCGGCGTGGTGGGC
>JAVKSW010000385.1:0-3533 GCA_039583505.1 Bryobacteraceae bacterium
AAATGGCCAAGAGCGAGCGTGCCCAAAAAGTGTTTATCGACTGGAGCCAAAACGCAGATTTTAAGACGACGGTCGGTGTGTATTCTTTGCGGGCCAAGCGCGGCCGTCCCTTCACCTCGCTTCCGGTCACCTGGGAAGAGTTGCAGAGCGCTCTCAAAACGCGCAACGCAGATGGGCTTTACTTCGAGCCTGAAGCGGCTCTGAAACGCCTGGAGCGGACCGGCGATCTATTTGCTTCCGTGCTCACCGCGCAGCAATCGTTGCCGGAGTCGATTGCAGAAAGCACACCGAAACAGCCCGCTCGTGCTTCGAAGACGAGCGAGCCTCGACCAACTCTTCCTCGTGCGAGTGCGCAAGGCGGACGAAAGCGCTTCGTGGTTCAAAAACACGCGGCGAGTCATTTGCATTACGACTTTCGACTGGAGATGCACGGCGCCCTTAAGTCCTGGGCGCTTCCGAAAGGTGTTCCTTACGACTTGAATCAGAAGCGCCTTGCCATGGCCACCGAGGATCACCCGATGGAATATCTGGATTTCGAAGGCACTATTCCCGCAGGCCAATACGGTGGAGGCACGGTGATGGTTTGGGATATCGGCACCTACGAGGTGATGGAGGGCAACTACTACAAAGGCAATCTGCAGATTTATCTCAACGGTAAAAAGCTGAAAGGTGAATGGCATCTGACCAAAGATCGCGCGGCAAAGAACAAGAACTGGTTTCTGGTAAAGACCGGCTCGTCGATGAAGCCGCTGCGGGTGAAAAGCGAAAATGCGTCGGCCCTCACGGCCAGAACGATGGAACAGATTGCCGCGGACAAAACTGCGCAATGGCACAGTAACCGGACGCCCGTGGCCGGACTCGACATCGACAAACTTCCGCGGAGCGAAATGAAGTTTATCGAGCCGATGCAGGCGAAGCTAGTCCCGGCGCTGCCCGAAGGCGGGGACTGGAGCTACGAGATCAAGCTGGATGGATATCGTGCCTTGGCGATTAAGGATCACCAAACGGTTCGCGTGCTTTCCAGGCGTAATAATTCGCTGAACGGCAGATTCCCAGCCGTCGCCGAGGCGGTTGACCGCTTGGAAGACGGCATTATTCTGGACGGTGAGGTTGTCGCACTCGACGCCGAAGGCCGACCGTCCTTCAATCTGCTGCAGCATCACAAGGGGAATGCCGAACCGCTCGTTTTCTATGCCTTCGATCTTCTTGCCTATCGAGGCCGGGATTTGCGCGATCTTCCGCTGAGAGAACGCCGCCAGTTACTCGATGCGCAACTTGCGAATGCTCGCGATCCGATTCGCACCTCCCTCCTCTTGAACGCTCCCGCAAAGGACGTGGTTGCTGCCGTTCAACAACAAGGTTTAGAAGGTGTCATAGCCAAGCAAATAGAGTCACGGTATGAGTCCGGACAGCGCAGCGGCCGTTGGGTAAAGTTCAAGGTAAACCGTGGACAGGAGGTGGTGATCGGCGGTTACAAGCCTTCGGGGAAGAACCGGTTCGAGAACCTCGCGATCGGCTATTACGAAGGCGACCGGCTGATGTTCATTGCCAAGCTCAAGAACGGCTTCACGCCCGCCGCAAAAGACGAGATATTCGCTCGATTCAAAGGTCTCGCAAACAAGGTGTGCCCGTTCGCGAATCTCCCCGAGCCGAAGAACGCGCGTCGAGGCGAAGCACTCACCCGAGAGGCGATGAAAAAATATCGCTGGCTCCGTCCGGAGCTGGTTGCCGAAGTCGAGTTCACAGACTGGACCGCGGCCAATCACCTGCGCCATTCGAAATTTATCGCGCTACGAGACGACAAGGACCCGCGCGAGGTGATCCACGAAGTCTGAACTATCGCTCGCTCAGGCCGCCATCGACCGCCAACAATTGCCCGGTGATGAAATTCGGCGCGGTGAGGAAGAAATGCACGGCCTCGGCGACCTCCGCCGCCGTCCCCGCCCTGCGCATCGGGGTGGCGTCAATCATCGCTTGTGTTCGTTTATCGATACCGTTGAACGGAATTACACCCGGGGCGACCGAGTTTACTGTGATTTCCGGCGCAAACGCTTTCGCGAGCGCCCTGGTCAACATGATTACTCCGGCTTTCGAAGCGCAGTAATGCGCATGCTCAGCCCAGGCGCGGATTCCGCCTAGCGAGCTGATGTTCACAATGCGACCGGAACCTATCTGTTTCATCTGCCGCGCACCTTCCTGACAGCAAAAGAATGTTGCCTTGAGGTTCACGTCGTGGACGAAGTCCCAGTCGGCTTCCGAGATATCGAGCGGATGGATGCGCGTGAACCGAGCCGCGTTGTTCACCAGGCAATCCAACAACCCGAATTGCTCGCGGACTTCTGCAAACAATCGGCGAATTTCGCCGACGTGCGCCAGATCAGCTTGAAAGATGGGGGCGCCGCCGCATTCGCGGGAGACTTCTTCCGCTTCCGTCCGTGAGGTGTTGTAGTGAATCCCAACCTGGAACCCGCGCCGCGACAGCTCCAGGGCAATGACACGGCCAATGCGCTTCGCCGCGCCAGTTACCAGAACTCGTGGGCCGGACGCCATGCTCAGGCACTGGCGAAGAATTCGCTAATCGCGCTCGCCGTGTACGCGATGTCTTGCGGCGTGTGCGCGAAGGAAACGAAAGCCGCCTCAAACTGAGAGGGAGGGAAATAAATGCCGCGGTCCAAAAGATGATGGAAAAATGTTCCGAACTGCTCAGTGTGCGAGCCCTTCGCTTCCTCATAGTTTGTAACCGGGCCGCTTTGGAAGAAGATCGTAAACATCGACGCGACGCGATTCACGCATACGCGGGCGGGCACGTGCGCCACCAAATCCGAAGTCGATTTTTCCAGGTGATCGTAGATCTCAGGATGATCTTCCAGGTGCTTGAGCATCGCGATGCCCGCAGTGACGGCAACCGGGTTGCCGGAAAGCGTTCCGGCCTGGTAAACAGGACCGCTGGGCGCTACTTTCTTCATGATGTCGCCCCTGCCGCCGTAGGCGCCAATCGGCAGGCCACCGCCGATCACTTTGCCGAGCGTCGTCAGGTCCGGCCTCACTCTATACAATTCCTGCGCACCGCCTCGGCCCAAACGGAATCCCGTCATCACCTCATCGAAGATAAGCAGCGCGCCGTGCCGTTCTGTAATATCGCGAAGTCCCTCGAGAAAACCCGCTGCAGGCGGCACGCAACCCATGTTCCCCGCTACGGCTTCAACAATCACGGCGGCAATCCGATCGCCTTGTTCAGTGAACGCACTTTCCACTCGATCGAGATCGTTGAACGGCAGCGCGATGGTTGTTTCAGAGAACGACTTCGGCACGCCCGCCGTATCGGGCAGGCTCAGAGTCGCCACACCCGACCCGGCTTTCACTAGCAGCGAATCAACATGTCCGTGATAACAGCCTTCGAATTTGATAGTCAGATCGCGGCCCGTGAAACCGCGCGCCAGGCGCAGCGCACTCATGCAGGCCTCGGTGCCTGAGTTGACCAGCCGCACCATGTCTATGGAGGGAACCGCATCGACAATCAGTTCGGCGAGCTC
>JAVKSW010000386.1:0-3517 GCA_039583505.1 Bryobacteraceae bacterium
GCTTTGAGTTTGGCAATGACGCGGCTTCCGTCCGAGGCCTCCCAGGTTGGTCCGGCGAAATGGCGTCCGGTGGTGCCGTTCGGGCCTACCAACCGAGCATCCGGAGCCTTGAGCTTCCATTCGGAGCCGGTATCGATCGCTTTGCAGTTGTAGATTTGATCACCGTCGCCGTGGGCCTGAAACAAAAGCCTCTGACCGCTGGGCGGCTTCAGAGACTCCGGCACAGATGGCTCGGCGACGTGCAGAGAGCAGGGCAGAATAACTAGAGAGATCAAGGCAAATGAAGTCTTCACGACAATACAAGCGGCATTTTGGGAGGCGAAGCCTCAGTCCGCTATCGGCGGGTGAGGACGGGGACTTGGATG
Source organism: Bryobacteraceae bacterium (assembly GCA_039583505.1). Taxonomy (GTDB): domain Bacteria; phylum Acidobacteriota; class Terriglobia; order Bryobacterales; family Bryobacteraceae; genus Bog-105. The sequence goes on from JAVKSW010000386.1 coordinate 366, forward strand.
GGGGAGTTGTTGCTCAAAGGGATGTCTAGTGTGAGGCCGTGAGCCACATAGGGCTTCATGACGGCGGGATCCTGGTATGCAAGATTGCGTCCGTTGTCTATGGCCAGCAGGGTGTAGCGGCCGGGGACGACATTGGGGAGAGCGAAGGAGCCATCGGAATCACTCTGATCGCGGCGGATGCGGGAAGCATGATTCGGGTCATTGGGCAGAAGGAGAACCATGGCGGCGGGGATGCCCGCGCCGTTTCGAACCGCGAACCCTTCGAGCTTGGAAAGGCCGGCTGCAACTGTGACCAGGACCTCGACGGAACCGGTTTCGGGAATTTCGATCAGGCTGCCGGACGTAGCCGCGCCTTTAGCGGTAACCGACTTGGTGTAGGCGCCGGGCCCGGCGTTCCCTACCAGCACTTCATAGCGACCGGGGCGTAGGGGCTGATTCAGAGAGAATGAGCCGTCCGAACCGACCTGTGCGCCGTTGCCACCCTGCCGGTCGCCATTGAACTGAATAAAGATTGGATTAGGAAACGTGCCGCTTTCAGCGACAACGCGCCCGGAGATCGAAACTGAGGATCCCTCGCGCGCTTGCAGAGTGGATCCGGCAGCGAGATCGACGGATTGATGAAATTCGGAGTGCTGCTTGCCGTCGATGAAGCGGTTGACTTCGAGCACATAGTGGCCGGGAGCGATGCCAGCGAGTTCCGCAGAGTCGTTGAAGTTATATAACGGGGCGCCGGTGTTAAAGAGAACGCCGCCCGGTCCTTCGATGGAAACGACAGCGTTGAACCCCTGATTTAATTGCGCTGATTCGAAGCCGGTTATAGGAATGTGAAGCGCGGGGACAGCGCGAAGGCTAACCTGAACGGTTGCGCTGCCGCCCTCATTAAGCACGATAGGAGCGGCTGCGCCAGCATCGGTCGTGTCGCCGTAGTAGGTCACGGGATAGGCGACATCCAGCTCGGGATTGCCGGCCTGATTCACCGGCACTCCGGGTTGTTGTGGCTGAAATTGCGGTTGATTTTCGGCGTACCAGGGCCGGGCCTGTACACCGATGAAATACGTACCGGGCTCAAGATGGCCGAAGTGAAACGAACCGGAAGCGCCGGTGGGCCGGGTTTCACCTTGCGTGATTCCCGCCTTGCCAAACGAAACGCTTTTGCGAAAGAGATAGACATTTGCCTGGCGGACGGGATCGCCGTTGTCGTCCATGACGCTGCCGGAAATCCTGGCGGAGCTTTCGAGAGGGAAGACGATATTGGCCGTATTGTTAGCGGGGCCGACAACGATGCCGGTGAAGAAGCTTTCGTAGTGCTGATAGCCGACAGGCTGCTCGCCGCGATGCTGGGCGGTTAGCGCATATTTGTCCGCAGGAAGATGCGAGAACGTGAAGCTGCCGTCATCGCCGGTGAGTTGTTTCGCTTGGATGGTTGGCTTATTGGAGGGACTGAGGAGCACCAAAACGCCACGTAGGGGGCGATTCGTCGCATGCTCGACGATGATGCCGGAAATGGTGCAGCAGGGCGATTGTCCCTGCGGGTAAGCGAACGGCGAAAGCGAGGCCAGCAGGATGAAGACACGGAGTCTATTGAGCATTGGTGCCACCCTCATTCGGCGGGTCGAGCACGACGGCGGCTTTTTGATTGGGCGCGAGCGTTATCTCCTGCGCGCTGAGATTGCGTAGCGCTTCGGGATTCATGTATTCGAGATCGGAGATGTCGGCAAGCGTGTAGACGCGGTAGTTGCCGGGAGCCAGATTGCTGAAACCCATCTGCGCTGTGCTTTGGAGGAGCATCGTTTTCGGCTCGAAGATGTTCGAATCGGAGACCAGTAGGGCAAATGCGCGTGCGTTCGGGTCAGAAGAGCGAAGTTGGAGTGTGATTTGGGCGCAGTCGGAGCGAAGGGTTACATCGATCGGGGCTGAGTCGGAATCGGGGCTGATAACGAGATCGTCATGCGAAAAGTCGGTACCGCCCGAGGAGACGGAGTCGACGCAGTCGTTTCCAAACGACTGGGCGACGACCCGATAGGTTCCCGGAAGAGCGCCGCGGATGGCGAGCGGCGCAGAGAGATTGGTTGGGTCGATGCCGTCGTCGAACTCTATCTGGTTGGTGTTGCGTGGGACGAGCCTGAGCCGCACATTTGGCTGGCCGGTTTCGGGTCCATTGAGGACTTGGACGGGGATGGAGGGCGTTGGTTGTAACTGCACCTGCAGATTGCGGATTTCCGCGTTATCTACGGTGATCGGGAGTTGCGCGAAGAATTCGCCGCGATGCGGTCCCATGGTGCGGAAGGAAATGGTCCAGGAGCCGGAGGGAAGCAGGGGGACCTGCCATTGGCCGGGCTTGGGGCCAAATCCGCCATAGCTGGTGATTTGTTCCCCGCTTGCATCTTCCACGCTGACCATTAGGCCGTTTGGCGCGGGTCCCGCAATACCGCTGACGCGGAAGGCGGGGACGGCAGAGAGCTTGAAATCCGCGCGGGCGGTTTCACCCGGTTTAATGGAGAGCGTCTGGGCGGCCGAAAGATCGGACGCGTCCGGATAATAGCGCTGGGGATAGACTTCGCCCTGAGTTTGCTGAACGGCGAAGAATCCCTGAACTGGGGTTTGGGAGGAACGGACAAGATATTTGCCGGGTTGGAGGCTTTCAAGAAGAAAATCACCGTTCTCATCGGTGGACGCCATTTGCATGGGCTGCAACGATTTTCTGCCGTTGACTAGCTGCTGGTGCAGGAGCTGAATTTGCAGGTTTTCGATCGGTTCGCCGTCTTGATCGGTTGCGCGGCCTTCGATGACGGACTCGGGCGAGAGTTTCAGCCGCACAGGAGCGGCGTTGGCGCCGACGGTTAGTCCTTGGCCCGGCATGAAGCCGTTTCTGGTCTGTTCGTCAAAAAAACCGGGGCGCTGGGCAGTGGGGAAGTAGCGGCCTTCTAAAACATCTGGAATTTCGAAACGACCGTCCGCGCCCGTAAAAGCCGAGTGCTGTTCCGGACCCTGTAGACGGACCAGAGCGCGGCGGATGGGCTCGCCGGTGATGGCGTTGGCGACGGAACCGGTAACGGTGTAGCGGTTGTGTCCGACTGGAGGCGCGGTCTGAAGTCCATTGAACGACTGGACCTGGATTTGAGCGGCGCAGAAACGGGCGCAGAGGATCAGCG
>JAVKSW010000387.1:0-3514 GCA_039583505.1 Bryobacteraceae bacterium
GGCGAGTTCGTTCGGCAAAATGCCGCCCCCGTCCCTCACCTTGGCTTTGTTTGGTAATCCGCACGCGAGCACTCGCCACGTGCCGCAGTTCCTTCGGCAAAACGCGCCATCTGTTCGGCTGCACCTGCCCGCCACTTCGCTTCGTTTCGCAAAACGTCAGTTCGTTCGGCAAAACGCCGCGCCCGTCCGTCGCATTGGCTTCGTTTCGTACTCACCACGCCAGCAGTTCCCGCTCGGAAACGAAGTTCGTTCGGTAAAATGCGCCTTCTGTTCGCCTCCGCTCCGTCTCGATTGGCTTCGTTTCGCAAAATCATTCCACTGCACCGCGAGACTCTTCCCATTCCCATGCCCACTGATAAACTGAAAGCTTCCATGCCGATCAGCAAAGAGCTGCTGGAAATCCTCGTTTGTCCCGTCTGCAAGGCGAAACTTGTTATGAAAGAAGATGGAAGCGGGCTGAAATGTGTGGAGTGCAAACGGGTCTATCCCGTTCGCGACGACATCCCAATCATGCTCGTCGACCAGGCAACCATCGAGCCGTAGCGCGTCATGACAGTTCTCGAGCAATTGCCGGAGGCGTCCCGCGTCGCCGTCGTTCGTCTGCGTTCGCTCGGCGATTGCGTCCTCACCACGCCCGGTCTCGCCCTGTTGAAGCGCTCGCGGCCGGATCTCGCCATCGGCGTCGCCGTAGAGCCGCGGTTTAGCCCCATCTTTGAAGGCAATCCTGCCGTGTCAAAAATCCTGGCTCCCACCTGGCAAGCCGTACGCAGTTGGAAACCCGGGCTGTGCATCAACCTTCACGGCGGCGCTCGCAGCCAGTGGATAACCGCCCTCTCGGGTGCCAAGTGGCGCGCCGGTTTTGCCCATCACAGCATGACCTGGGCGTACAACTTCAAAATAAGGCGCGCGCAACGCATCCTGGGCGTCAACCGAACGGTCCACACCGTCGAGCATCTGGCGTCCGCATTCTTTGCACTGGGCGTCCCGCTGCAAGACGTGCCCGGCGCCGAGTTGCACGCCGCAGACTCACCAATCGAAGGTAAATACGCGGTCCTTCATCCATTCGCTTCCGCACCCGACAAGCAGTGGCCGCCGCAGCGCTTCTGCGAATTGGCGCGTTATTTGCAGCTTTGGAACATCACTCCGGTTTTTTTGTGCGGCCCCGGCGACGATCCTTCCGCCTTCGCGCCTCACGCCGTTTTCCAGGGCACGCTCGAAGAAGCCAAACGCGTTCTCTCCAAGGCGGCCGTGTTCATCGGCAATGACAGCGGTCCCGCGCATATCGCGGCCGCGTTCAGTGTTCCCAGCGTGGTTCTCTTCAGCGCGTCTAATCCCGCCGTCTGGGCACCTTGGCGGACCGAATCGGAGATCGTCGTTGCCGCCGACGGACTGAGCAAGATTACCGTATCGCGCTTGGTCGCCGCACTCGAACGCTTGCGCGTTTTCGAAGAGGCGCACGCTTGAAAGAACTCTATCGCCTGCTGCGATATGCCAAACCGTACAGCACGGCCCTGCTCGCTTCCATCGCCTTCATGGCCGTCGTCGGCCTCTCACAAGGCTTTCTCGTAAAACTGATCCCGCTCGTCTTCGAGCGTGTATTGAACCCCAATCGCGCCGATAATGCGCCGGCTCTTCTGTTCTCCGTCGCTCACCCGTCGATTCACGTTTATCTAAGGGACGTTGTGCCCTTCCCCATAAGCAACATCTGGACCTTGGTGGCGGTAGGCATAATGATGTGCTACATCGCCAAGGCCGTTTGCGATTACCTGGGCAACTACCTCATCAACTGGGTTGGCATCAGCGCCATCATGGACCTTCGCCAGGAAGTCTTCGATCGAGTTCTGCGGCAGGATGCCCGGTTCTTCGAAGATCAGAGCACTGGACTCATCATGTCGGCGGTCATGAACGACATAGATAAGATCCAGGTCGCTGTTTCGACCATGCTCGCCGATTGGCTTCGTCAGATGTTCACCGCGTTGTTTCTGGTCCTGGCGATGATCTCCATCGACTGGAAGCTGTCGCTCATCAGCGTTGTCGTTTTCCCAGTAGTTGCCTTGCTGACGCTCAGGCTGGGCCGCCGGATTCGCCGGACCACCCGCCACGCGCAGGATATGGCTGCCGGTCTGAATCACATTCTTCAGGAAACCATTGTCGGACACCAGGTGGTGAAGAGCTTCGGCGCCGAGGATTTCGAATCCAAGCGCTTCCGTCTCGCGGCGCAGCGGCTCAAGACTGGCAATCTTCGCTACGTCGCTCAACAGGCAATCGCGTCGCCAATCATTGAAATCTTCGGAGCGCTGACCGTCATCCTTTTGCTGTGGCTCGCCCGCCTGCAGGTGAAGAGTGGAACCATGACCGCCGGCACGTTCAGCGGTTTCGTGCTGGCGCTCCTGATGCTCTACGAGCCCATCAAAAGACTGACCAACATCCATAACATCTTCCAGCAAGGCATTGGGGCCGCATTGAAGGTGTTCGGATATTTGGACCACCAGCAGGATGTGGCGGACAGAGATGGCGCTTTGCGATTGACAAAATTCGAGAAGAGTATCCGCTTTGAGAACGTGCGATTCCATTACCCGGCTGCAGCGGACCGCCTGGTCCTCGACGGCATTCACCTGGAAGTCAAGGTCGGCGAAGTGGTGGCCGTCGTCGGGCCCAGCGGGGCCGGCAAAACAACGCTGGCCAACCTGGTGCCTCGCTTTTACGACGTCACGGGCGGCGGAATTGAGATCGATGGAAAGGACGTCCGCGATATACGCCTCACCAGCCTGCGCGAAAACATCAGCATAGTCGCGCAGGACACCTTCCTGTTCAACGACACGGTTTTCGACAACATTGCATACGGACGGCCGAATGCTAAGCAGGATGAGGTTCTCGCGGCGGCGCAGAGAGCGCTGGCGCACGATTTTATCGAGGCTCTCCCGGACGGATACAAAACTGAAATTGGTGAACGCGGCGTGCGGCTCAGTGGCGGCCAACGGCAGCGCATCGCAATCGCGCGCGCGCTCCTCAAAGACGCTCCCATTTTGATCCTGGATGAAGCCACATCTCACTTGGATACGGAATCGGAACGGCTCGTCCAGCAAGCCTTGACCGCGCTGATGAAACGTAGAACGGTCCTCGTCATTGCGCACCGCCTCTCCACCATTCGACAAGCTGATAAGATCGTCGTTCTTGAGGGCGGCCAGATCAGAGAAACCGGAACGCACGATCAGTTACTTGCCCGCCGTGGCATCTACCATCGTCTCCACGAAATGCAGCACGCGGACGTGAATGCAATCGTCGGCTAATCGCGCGCCGGCTCCCGAGCTGCCGGCCCCATCGCTTCCAACCCCGATTCGCAGCATGACCGGCTACGCGCTCGTTCGCGCGCAAACGACCGCCGGCGAATTGACAGTGTCCTTGCGCACGGTCAACCATCGAGGCCTGGATCTGCACTTCCATTTGAATGGGCAACTCGCTCCCTTCGAAAACGCCATCCGCGGGTTCATCAAACGGCATATTGCCAGAGGTC
>JAVKSW010000388.1:0-3513 GCA_039583505.1 Bryobacteraceae bacterium
GACCGTCCGCATCGCTTCGTTGCCACGTATTCCCATCAATTGCCGGGGCCGTCTCACGGCCTTCTGAGGACACTCGTAGGTGGTTGGAACCTGGCCGGGACAACCACTCTGCAATCTTCGCTGCCCATCAACTTCACATGCGCCTGCGGCACGACAAATGTCGATGGCATCACTAGCGGTCTCTTTCCGGAGCTACTGGGCAGTCTTGACAACATCCTTGTAAGCAATAACTGGCGGAACTTCACGTCGGCCGGTACCTCGGCGTTCCAGCCGGGAATAGTCGCTCCCGTCCCCACCTACCCCCAGGGCAGCGTTCTCACAGGCCTGAACCAGCTCAGCGCGCCTGGTCCGAACAACTATCCGGTCGGCGGCCCCGGCACGGGCAACTTCGCCCAGCCCTTCGGAAATCTGGGCCGCAACCCGAATCTCCGCGGTCCTTTCCAGAGCCTCTGGGACATGGCTTTGATCAAGGACTTTAAGGTGTGGGAAAACGTCGGATTCCAGCTCCGTGGCGAGGCGTTCAATGTGTTTAACCACCCTATTTTTAACAATCCGAACAGCATCGTCGGTTCTCCGGCCTTCGGGCGCATCAGCAGCACCATCACCGCACCTCGCATTTTGCAGGTGGCTGCCAAGGTCACCTTCTAAACCCACGGCCTATCCTAAGAAGAGCTAGGGCCAGCCCGCCTTGGCTCTTACTTTACCGGGACCCCAACCGCCACTGTGCTGAAATAAGTAGTTCCAACCGATCTCAGCCTGTCTTCCCGGCTGGCCTCGATCCTGAAACCTGGGTTTTAGTCTTTCATGCGTAACAAAATCCGTTCGACGACGATTCTATGCGTGCGGCGCAACGGCAAAGTGGTTCTGGCGGGTGATGGTCAAGTCACCATGGGCAGCGAGGTTCTAAAAGGCGGCGCCCGCAAGCTCCGCCGTCTCTACAACGGAAAAATTATCTCCGGTTTCGCCGGCTCCACTGCCGATGCATTCGCTCTCTTCGCGCGCTTTGAAGGCAAGCTCGAGCAGCATAGCGGCAATCTCGCGCGTAGCGTCGTGGAGCTTGCGAAAGAATGGCGTACGGATCGTATGTTGCGTCATTTGGAAGCCCTGCTGCTGGTCGCCGATGCAACCGACATGTACATCGTCAGCGGTACAGGGGATGTAATTGAACCGGATAGCCCGATTGCCGCCATCGGTTCCGGTGGAGCGTTCGCCAAATGTGCAGCTCTCGCGCTGCTGGAAAACACCAACTACGCCGCGCGCGAAATCGTCGAAAAAGCCATGAAGATTGCGAGTGACGTGTGTATTTATACCAATGAGAACGTCACTTTCGAGGAGCTGGCGTAATGGTGATCTATCTTCCGCAGCAGTCCACCGACGAAGCGCCTTTGCTCGATGAGCTGACGCCCCGTGAAATCGTAGCCGAGTTGGATAAACACGTCATTGGACAGGCGGACGCCAAGAAATCTGTCGCGATCGCGCTGCGTAATCGCGTTCGCCGCCAGAAGCTCGATCCCGAAATGGCCGAAGAGGTTATGCCCAAGAACATCCTGATGATTGGGCCTACCGGCGTCGGCAAGACCGAAATCGCGCGCCGCCTCGCGAAGCTGGCGAATTCGCCTTTCCTGAAAGTCGAAGCCAGCAAGTTCACCGAAGTGGGGTACGTCGGCCGCGACGTGGAATCGATCATTCGCGATCTGGTGGATGTCTCGATAGACATGGTTCGCGAAGAGCGCCTCGAACAGGTTGCCGATCGCGCCGAGCAGCAGGCCGAAGAGCGATTGCTTGCCCTGCTCATGCCGCCGCAACCCGAAGCGGCTGAGAGCATCGAGCGCACGCGCGAAAAACTGCGCGAAAAACTGCGCGCCGGCAAGCTCGACGACCGCACCGTCGAGGTCGACGTCAAGGAGCGTGGTCCCACCTTCGAGGTCTCCACCAACGGAAATGTCGAAGAGATGGACATCAACCTGAAAGATGTCATCCCCGGTCTCTTCGGTCCGCGCACGAAGAAGCGCAATATGCGTGTCTCGGAAGCGATGGAATACCTGGTTCAGGAGGAAGAACAGAAGCTGGTCGACATGGATCAGGTGACGCGCATCGCCCTCGAACGGGTGGAACGCAATGGCATCGTCTTCCTCGACGAAATCGATAAAATCGCGGGCCGCGAAGGCGGCCATGGTCCCGACGTGAGCCGCGAAGGCGTTCAGCGCGACATTCTGCCCATCGTCGAAGGCACCACCGTGAATACGCGTCACGGTTTCGTGCGTACGGATCACATCCTGTTTGTTGCCGCCGGCGCATTTCACGTCTCGAAACCGTCCGATCTCATTCCCGAGCTGCAAGGCCGCTTCCCCATCCGGGTCGAGCTGAAGTCCCTCAACGAAGGCGATTTCATCCGCATTCTCAAGGAGCCGAAATCGGCGCTCGTGAAGCAGTATTGCGCGCTGCTTGAAACCGAAGGCATCAAGCTGAGCTTCAACGAAGACGCCATCGTGGAGATCGCGCGTATCGCCGCGCAGGTCAACCAAAACGCCGAAAACATCGGGGCCCGCCGCCTGCACACCATCATGGAGAAGCTGCTGGAAGACATCTCCTTCGAAGGGCCCGACCTGAAAAAGAAGAACATCAAAGTTGACGCCTCTTATGTCCGTAAGCAGCTCGCCGAGATCGTAAAGGATCAGGACCTCAGCAGGTACATTCTGTAGTGCGCCCTGCTGCAATCCCACTTCTGTTCATCTCGTTGTTCCTGGCCGGCTGCGGTTACGTGGGCCCCGTTGTCCCCCCCTCGCCCCAGATTCCCGCTCCGGTCGCCGACTTGGTCGTCTTGGAGCGCGGCGACCAGCTCGTAATCACTTTCGATACCCCGCCGCGCACCACTGACAATCTGGCGATAAAGAGTTTCTCCAATATCGATCTGCGCATCGGCCCCGCCCCTACGCCGTTCGATTTCAACCGCTGGGCAGCCTCTGCGGCGCGGTACGAGTTGCCCATCCCTCCCCCGAACGATCCTGACGATCCGAAACCCCGGCCCATCGAGAAAATTCTTCCCGTCTCCGAATGGATCGGCAAACGCGTGGACGTGCTGGTTCGCACCTCGGTGAAAAGGACCGGCCACTACTCGCAGTGGTCGAATCGCATCGTCCTTGACGTGATACCACCCCTCGACCCTCCCGTGGTGCAAGCCAAGGCCACCAAAGACGGATACCTGCTCACTTGGCCGGCCGAGCCTGCCGCTTCGCGTTACCACATCTTCCGCCGGCGACCCACCGACAAGACACCCCTGGAGATCGGAACCGCGGATGCCGCGCCGTATGTGGACACAACGTCCCAATGGGACACGGCCTACATCTACACTGTGATCGCGCAGAAAGATTCGGCCGAGAGCCCGCCCTCAAAACCGGTGTCGGTCGAGTCGGCAGATATCTTTCCTCCCGCCGTCCCGGCGAGCATCACGGCACTGGCCGCACCCGACTCCATCGAAGTGTCCTGGTCGCGCAGCCCCGACGCCGACCTGCG
>JAVKSW010000389.1:0-3505 GCA_039583505.1 Bryobacteraceae bacterium
GGTGGCGTCACTCTATCTCGCTTAGAGAGGGCGTTTGCTCGACGTATGAATGGTTTCTGAACAACATTGAATCCGCGCGCGTCGAGCTTCCGTCCCCGACCGCCTAGCGGCTCGATGCTCAGCGAGTTCGCCAGTCAAACCGACGCTATCCTGCTGCCCGGATTGAGCCCTCGGAAGACGAATACGTCGAAGCTCACTGTAAAGTCCTACTGCGGGATCCAGGAAGACTCTTTGAAACCTGCCGTCAAGCGACGCAGCAACCGAGCGGATCAATTCCGGATTAGCCAACCATGGGCAGATCTGGTAAACCTTGCCAGCGGGAAGTCCGCCGCTCGAAATGCTGTTTCGAATTCGCTGTTCGGCTTCCTCAGCGGAATCGGCGTAGATCGACAGTTCGCGACTGGAAGGTTGCACGATTGTACCTGGATGGGTTCCAGCGCCCTTATCGACGGGTTCGTATACCCGAATCATGTACCGGTGGCTCATTCCGCTGCGGGTGATCTCGTCTTCTAGTCCACATATCGACTACGATTGCCAGGTCTGTAGTCCCTTAGGAGGTGCCGGCTATAAGGGTGTGAGCGGCTCGAGATCTATCCAGGCCCGTTTTCGCCACGACTCCAGGCCCGCCTCTGCCAGCTGTACTCCCTTCGCGGCTTCGAGCAGATTCCACGGGAACGGCTCATCGTTCACTACGTGGCGCAGAAATAGTTCCCATTGGCGCTTGAATGCATTTTCGAAAGTGTCTTGCTCGGGAACCTTCTGCCAGCCTTCGAAGAAATTCAGCGGCTGCGGAATGTCTGGGTTCCACACCGGACGAGGCGTGGCGCCGTAGGGTTGAATCCCGCAATCTCGCAGGCCCGCGACGGCCGATCCCTTGGTTCCGTCCACCTGCAAGGTCAGCAGATCGTCGCGCCGGACGCGCACCGCCCAGGACGAATTGAAGTGGGCGATAACGCCGCCCTCGAGCTCGAATGTGGCATAGGCCGAATCGTCAGCCGTACATACATAGGACACTCCTTGTTCGTCGTGGCGCCGCGGTATGTGGGTCGCGCCCAAACACGAAACGGCTTTCACGGCTCCAAACAGATTATCCAGGATGTAACGCCAGTGGCACAGCATGTCGAGGACGATGCCGCCGCCGTCTTGTTTACGGTAATTCCAGGAAGGCCGCTGGGGCGGGATTATGTCTCCCTCGAACACCCAGTAGCCGAATTCTCCGCGCACGGAACAAATTCGCCCGAAGAAATCCAAATCGCGCAGCCTGGCAATCTTCAACAGGCCCGGAAGCCAAAGCTTGTCCTGCACGACACCGTGCTTCACGCCCGCAGCTTGCGCCAGCTTGTACAAGTCGAGAGCTGTCGCTAAACTCTCGGCGACGGGCTTTTCGCAGTACACATGCTTCCCGGCAGCAATCGCTTTACGGACCGCCTCGGCGCGCCTGTCGGTGGTCTGCGAATCGAAATAGATCCCGTAGTCGGCATTCGCCAGAGCCCCGTCAAGGTCCGTAGTATACGGCACATCGCCGTAGTCGCGTGAGATCGCCGCCAGCTTCTCCTCGTTGCGCCCCACCAGCAACGGTCTAGGCATAATGCTGTCCGAATCGCTGAGCTTCACGCCGCCCTGTTCGACGATGGCGTGAATCGATCGGGCGAGGTGCTGGTTCAGTCCCATGCGGCCGGTGACGCCGTTCATGATGACGCCTACAGAGTGGATTCTCGATTTAGCCATCAGCCGATCCCGTAACGATCACTCCAGTAACGATCAATCCCGTGATGATGAATGGATGGGCGGACGCGTGCACTGAGGGTGCGCCCCGGCGGGCAGTGCCGGAGCTTCCACGCCCGCGCGCGGCAGAGTGCCATCGAGTTCCTGACGCCAGTGCGCGACATCGCCCGCCGGACCATAACAGTAGAGCATGCGCATCGGCGTCGGGCCCGTGTTCGTCAGTTGATGGTAAACCGTCGAAGGAATATAAACTGCCTGCCCGGCTTCAATCTTTATCTTCTCCGGGCCCAAGCACATTTCACCACTGCCTTCGAGAATGAAATAGATCTCTTCCTGATCCTGGTTGTGCCAGGGCACTTGCCCGCCGTTCGGCTCCAGAGTCACCTGGCCAAGGGAGAAATGGGTTGCCTGGATGGGACTTGCCCCACCCACCAGGTTTTGGGTGCGGCGTCGCGCGGGATAAGTGCGTCCTGCAATTTGCGAGAGATCGGCGATGACCATGCTGGGTGCCCCTTTCCTGTGTGTGGATGTTCCCGGCGTGCCTAAAACTGCATCCGTGCGTGATGCTTACTGGAACTCTTCCTGCAAACGGTCTAACTCCGCCGCTCCGGGGCACAGTTTTTCATAGGGCATTCTCGACAGCGGAATCTCAGAGGTGTTATTTATCTCGTGAAGATCGCCCACGGTTTCGTCCAAGAACAGCAATCCGGTTACAATCTCGTTTTTTGTTTGCTGCTGCATTAGATACGTGACTACTTTTTGACGGTCGGCCGGGTTGTAGCCCTCCGGCACGGATTTGAACCGAAGGACGCTGCCATCGTGCATAGTGATTGCGGTGACGCCGTTCTGGCCGATAGCGGCTAGAATTTCAGCCGCTGGCGGAACGAAATCGGTCTCCGTGGCTTTCATCGCATGCTTCCGCGTGTGCAGGTAGCTCTTGGTGGATCCGGAATGATCGTTGAAGGTGACGCAGGGCGAGATGATGTCGATGAGCGACAGACCGCGATGCGCGAGCGCCGCCTTGAGAATCGGCACGAGCTGCTCCTTATCGCCGGAGAAGCTGCGGGCGACGAAGGTGGCGCCGATACTGAGCGCAAGCATGACGGGATCGATCGGCAGCATCTGGTTCGGCTCGCCGCGTTTGCTTTTCGAGCCGACGTCGGCCGAAGCCGAAAATTGCCCCTTGGTCAAACCGTACACGCCGTTGTTCTCGATGATGTAAACCATGCGAACGTTCCGCCGAATCGCATGGCACATATGGCCCAAGCCGATGGAAAGCGAATCGCCGTCACCGGAAACGCCGATGTAGGTGACATCGCGGTTCGCGGCAACCGCGCCGGTGGTGATCGCGGGCATGCGTCCATGCGCGGAGTTGAATCCATGCGCGCCATTTACAAAGTAAGCAGGCGTCTTCGAGGAACAGCCAATGCCGCTCATTTTGGCGAGCATGTGCGGAGGCATCGATATTTCCCACAGGGCGCGCACGATCGCGGCTGTAATGGAATCATGCCCGCACCCCGCGCAGAGGGTAGACATGGACCCTTCATAGTCGCGAAGAGTTAACCCGAGTGCATTTTGCTGCGAGCTCGGATGCTTGGCGGCAGGTTTAGCTATGGATGGCACGATGGGTCTCCAGGTGGCTCATGATCCCGTCCACCACGTGACGCGCGCTCAATGGGAATCCGCCGTATACCAGAACAGAACGCAGGCGGTCCTTGGGCACGCAGGTCTCAAGAATCAATAACGATCGAAGCTGCGCGTCGCGGTTTTGTTCTACGAC